>JAGBSR010000197.1 GCA_017631745.1 Clostridia bacterium
CCTCCGTTTTTAAAGAGAATTATAATCGGTTTATTGTAACACATTAAAACGAAAAAGTAAAGGATAATTATGAATTATCTTTCGCTCGCCGCAGGGCATTCTTTTTGCTATCGCTCAAAAAGAATCAAAAAAGCGATGTTGCATTCTCATAAAAAATCTTATCCAGTAACTCACTATCAAATCCACACACTGAAAGATACTCATACAAATCCATAACCTTATCAACCCCGTCAAGTTCAGGTGACATCTCTGCTCCGTCAAAGTCCGAGCCGAAAGCTATACTGTTTTCACCGCCAAGAGACAGCAGATACTCAATATTATCTCTTATTTTCTCAAAGGCACTCAGCCGACCCGTACCAAGAAAAGCAGGATAGAAGTTAAGCCCGATGAGTCCCCCACGGCTGATGAGCTCTTTAATCTGCCACCTTTTGAGATTGCGGATGTGGTGGCAGATATCATAGCAGTTACTGTGGGTTGCCACTATCTTTATGCTGTCAATGAGGCATACCTCATAAAATCCTTGCTCATTGAGATGTGACACATCAAGGGTCATATTGTACCTTGCCATTTCCCTGACGGCCTGCTTACCCAAAGGCTTCAGACCGCCCGAAGCGTGTACCCCTGAAGCAAGGTCGTTTTCACCGTTCCAGGTAAGACTCATCATCTCAACTCCCCGACTTGTGAAATAAGCAATATTATCAAGGTCACCCCCAAGGGCTGAGGCGTTCTCTATAGATAAATGAGCTGATACATTCGGACATCTCGAAATGATTGGCACTATCTCTTTGTCGTAGTAGTCAAGGATATTTTTACAATAAGAAAAAGCAGTCTCTCCCTGTGGCTCGTCACTGAGCCAAATGGCAAAATACTGCTCATAGTTTTTTATGTCTTTTGCTTTCACGGCATTTATATGCAGGTCGCCGTCATAAAAGGATTTGTTTTCATTGTAACACCTTGTAATAGTGTCACAATGCAGGTCGTAATAATTCATAGTCGACTCCTAACTGAACAAGGACGCCCATAGGACGCCCTCATAATTCATAATCAACCAAGTATTTTTTTAAGGAAGCTTCGTCTGTGCTCATCGCAGATGCCGTGCTGAGCTATCATCTCATAGTGAAGCTTTGTGCCGTAGCCCTTGTGCTTTGCAAACTGATACTGTGGGTACTTCTCATCCATTTCAAGGCAATATCTGTCTCGGGTCACCTTAGCTAAGATCGAAGCCGCCGCTATTGATATGCTCTTGGCATCACCCTTGACAAGTGTTCTCTCTTCAATAGAAAGACCCGGCTTCTGATTGCCGTCGATAAGAGCAATGTCAGGCTTTATCTCAAGTCCCTCAACAGCCTGCCTCATAGCCTTGAAGGTTGCCTGAAGGATATTGATTTCGTCTATGGTTTTTGCATCTACCATTACTACAGAATATGCAAGAGCCTTTTCTTTTATTATATCAAAAAGCATATCTCTCTTTTTTTCGCTGAGCTTTTTCGAGTCGTTGATACCCTCGATTTCGCAGTCGACAGGCAAGATAACTGCTGCTGCACATACAGGTCCGCATAAGGGGCCCCTGCCTGCTTCATCAACACCGCAGACTACCTTATAGCCCTCAGCTATGGCTTGTTTTTCATATTCGTAGGTCATTTGTGTTTCCTTCCTTTATTCTCCTTACCGCTTATAGGGTAATGTTTCTGAAATATAATGAAACGATTATAACATAAAAGGCTGTCTTTTTTCAATATAAAGCAACAAAAAAGCCCTTGACCCGAATGGTCAAAGGCCTGTAAATCCTGAACCGAAAGCTACTGCTATAGCCATTGAAACCGCTATTAAAGCAGCGGCAAAAACAATACCCTTCAATACAGCAATCAATATTTTACCCACTGACATTTTCTTTTTAGGTTTGCTCACTATTATCATCATTCAGATATTCTCCCATAATATTATGAATATCTCTCTCTGAATTGTTCTTAAGCCCTAAAGTACAGCCGGTAATAATTTCCATTATATCTTCAATCGGCTTGCTGCAATCTTCTTTAATCCACTCCGTAATTACCGCCATAATGCCGTTGAGGTAATACATCATTACATAGTTTCTGTTTTCCTTGGGATAACCGAATTTATCGAGAACAGTATTGTAGACAACATTAAACATTTCTTTATGAACATCTTCAAAATTAAAAGTTTTATAGTGAAGCATTATAGTTATAAATATTTCTTTATTGTCTTTGACATATGTCAGAAACGGAGAAAGATACTTGTCTGATATAAAAACAAGTTCGTGAAGCTCGCATTCGTTAAGATTATCTTTTACAGACTTGACATCTTCTGTAAAGTAAGTCCAAAAATCGTTAAGAAGATATCTCGTTGTCTCCTCAAGCAAATCGCCTATTGTTTCATAATGAAGATAAAAGGTTGAACGGTTTACGCCTGCTTTTTTGCATATTTCACTGACTGTGATATACTCAAAGGGTTTCTCTTTCAGAAGAGAGATTAATGCAAGATCCATTTTCACAGCAGTATTGAAGTATTTACTTTCTGATTTATTCATACCGCCACTCCTTGCATAAGTTTATTTATCTGCTATTTCCCTGGCTAATCTGACTATATCGTATGCATATTTAGCCTTGCCTTTTTCCAGCATCTTTTTATATATAGGATAGTTTACGCCACAGCCGATAAATCCGCCTATGCCGATTATTATACCCAACGCCATAGTCCATTCGCCTGAAGTAATAACACCCATTGAAAGACTCATACCTGTGCCTGCAACAAGGCTTGATATCACACCGAAGCTATATGCAAAAATCTCAGCAGGTTGCTTTGCTTTTCTGTCTAATTTTTTTAGTGCAATAATTTTGGAATTTTCCTTTGGTGCATATTCCTTAGCTATTGCTTCAGCCAATATTTTGTCTGTGTCCACTCTGTAACCCCCTTTGATTTTATACATAAAGTTTACAGTTTAATGAAAAATAAGTGAACAACACTTATCAGCTGAAATGTTGATTTTTAAATTATCTCAATGTAAATTTCCGTAGATTCATTTTCATAGAAGCAAAAACCGATTATAATTCTATATCAGCCTTATACTTATTGTCAATGAGTATATAATCGACTCCGTGCTTCTGAGCTGATATGAGCATATTCTTATTGTCCTGCAATACACTGTCTAAAGTGCACCCTTCGTCATCGATACGGTTTTCGATGATATTGGCATATACCTTTATATCTTCAATGTTATTTCTGATATACTTCTCGCTCATTATCAGACAGCAATATCTGATATTATCGAGATATTCACCTGAAAAATCCTTCTTCCAGTCAAAGGGTATATAACAGCCCTCGACTATCAGATTCTGTTTGTTTTCTATGGCAGTTTTAATCATCTCTCTGACTATAGGCCAGAGATACTCCGTCAGCTTTTCGTCGTTGCTTAAGGGTGTAAGGTCGGTATTACCGCTTCTGATAAGTCCCATTTTAAGGTGGTCGATTGAAAGATAAGGGTATTGGTACTTTTCAAGAAGTCTCTGAGCCAAGAGGGTTTTGCCTGTATGGGATGCACCTGCAATAAGTATAATCATAGTTTCACTACCTTTTTGTAAATCGTGAATTATTTTTGCTTCTGCCAGAAATCCACTGCATTTTCAAACCAAGGTTCGGCTATCGTATCTTTTGCAAGACCTGCACCGTGACCGATACCCTCATATTCCTCAACCTTGCAGGGTATGCCGAACCCGAAGAGCCTGTCTCTTAGCATTTTGCTGTTGAGTGGGTGTACCACATCATCGGCTGTGCCGTACCACATAAAGGTGGGTGGATAGTCTTTATCGGCACTGACCTCAACTGACAGCTTCTTTATCATAGCCTCATCGGCATTTCTGCCAAGAAGATTATTTCTCGAGCCCTTATGGGTATGCTCACCCATAGATATTACAGGGTAGCAGAGTATAACAGCTGTCGGCTTCGGTGTACCCCAATCTTCAAGGCAATAGCTTGCTGCAAGATGTCCTCCTGCTGAGCTGCCCCATATTGACCAGTTGGCAGTATCAAGCTTCCACTCGTCAGCCTTTGAGAAAACCTCTTCGATTGCTCTTTTCAGATCCTGTTGAGGCTGCGGATACCGAGCCTTTTTCTTTACCCTATAGGTAAGCACAAAAGCGTGATAGCCGAGTCTGTTCAGTTCCTCGGCATAGGGAGTACCCTCACCGGATGAGCAGACCATACTATATCCCCCACCGGGACATATTATGGCAAAGGGATGGACTTTGCCGTCGTTTATCAGATAAGGGGTCAAGGCATAGGCGTTGGGCTCTGATTTGTCACACATACCCTTTATAAATCCGAAAATGCTCATTGTTTCACCTCCGGGATGCTTGCTGATAAATAATGAATATTGAATAACGAATAATTGTGGTGGTCAGCAGAGCTGACATTGTAACCCCTCTGTCACTTCGTGACATCTCCCCTGAAGGGGGAGACGGCTAAGACAGAGCATCTGATTAAGAGTTTAGCTCCTCACTCATCACCTATCACTCATCACCTAAATAAAGCTGCCGCATTTGCGACAGCTTTTGGTTTGTTTTATTCAAGGACTGTGCAGAAGTTGAAGATTGCTGCAGGAAGTTCATCTTTATCAGCTGAGATTGTGAATACGAAATTCTTCTCATGTGCTGATGAAAGCTCGTAAATCTTCTCAAGGAATTCAGCAAGTGCTTCGTAGTTTCTGCCACCGATACGAAGTGTAGCATCTACAAGTACATCTGTGATGTCGTGGTTGCCTGCACATACGCCTGCAAGGAAACCGAAGAATGATGCATAACCCTTAATCTCGTAATCGTCAGTAGCAATAAGTCTTGCCTGATAGTTTACGTCATATGTTAACTTGGTTTCTTTCTCCACGCAAACCACGTTACCCTTTGAAGTTTCAACAGCCTGGTTTACGCAAGAAATCAAGCGCTTAGTTTTACCTGAACCTTTGTGTCCTAAAATAATAGAAATCATTTATAATTCCTCCTTTTATTTATTGCTTCGCAGATGTTTTGAGGCATCTGCTATTCAATTACACCTTTATTATATCACTTACCGAGTCTTTCTTCAAGTACTTCTTTCTCATTTTCATAGCCGGGTTTGCCTAAAAGTGCAAACATATTCTTCTTATAGCTTTCTACACCGGGCTGGTCAAAGGGGTTAATGCCTAAAACATAGCCTGAAACTGCACAAGCCTTCTCGAAGAAATAAATGAGATAGCCAAGTGATTTTTCTGTCATGTCCTCATTTTCGATAACGATGTTAGCAACACCGCCGTCGTTATGGGCAAGGACTGTGCCCTGATATGCCTTTTCGTTTACGAAAGACATTGACTTGCCTGTAAGGAAGTTGAGACCGTCTACATTTTCAGGATCTTCCTTGATGTAGATTTCCTTCTTGGGCTTTGCGAAATTAACAACTGTCTCAAACATTATTCTTTCGCCTTCCTGGATATACTGACCAAGAGAGTGAAGATCTGTTGAGAAAATTGCCGAAGTGGGGAAAAGGCCCTTGCCTTCCTTGCCTTCGCTTTCGCCGAAGAGCTGCTTGAGCCACTCGTTCATCATTGTAAATGAAGGCTCGTAGCTGATATACATTTCAGTTTTCTTACCCTTATTATAAAGAGCATTTCTGATTGCAACATATTTATAGCAGTCGTTCTTATCGATATCTGTATCCATAAGCTCACTTCTTGCATCTGCAGCACCCTGCATAAGAGCATCGATATCGATACCTGCAGCAGCGATGGGAAGAAGACCTACGGCTGTGAGTACTGAATATCTGCCGCCGACATCATCGGGTACTACGAAGGTTTCATAGCCCTCTTTGTCTGCAAGGTTTTTAAGGGTACCCTTAGCCTTATCGGTGGTAACGAAAATTCTTTCTGCTGCACCCTCTTTGCCGTACTTCTCAGTGAGAAGCTCACGGAAAACTCTGAATGCAATAGCAGGCTCTGTTGTTGTGCCTGACTTTGAAATTACGTTAACACTGAAGTCTTTACCGTCACAGATTTCAATAAGCTCGTTAAGATATGAGGGTGAAATGCTGTTGCCTGCATAATAGATAGCAGGTGTGCCCTTGCGAAGGTCATTGTAATTCTGACTATTTACAAATTCGATAACAGCTCTTGCACCCAGATATGAGCCGCCGATACCGATAACGATAAGGATATCGCTGTTTTTCTTTATCTTTTCTGCAGCGACCTTGATTCTCTCAAATTCGTCTTTGTCGTAATCTACGGGAAGGTCTACCCAACCTGTAAAGTCGTTGCCTAAGCCTGTTTTATTGTGTAAGTCGTTGTGTGCCTTTGTAATTTTATCCTGATAAGAATAAATCTCATCACTGCTTACAAAAGCTGAAACATATTTGTCTTTTAAGTTTACTGACATAGTTTTTCTCTCCTGAGATTAGTTTATCTATTTAGGTTATTTTAATATAATTTTCACCATTTGTCAACTGATATAACTATAAAAATTATGCACTTTTTGCAAGAGAACTCAAAAATCTCACTATAATGTGACCGATATTTGTCTTTTCGACATAATTTTCACTGATGAGATTATAGCTTGCTATCTCTCTGTCACCGATTCTGATTGTAACACTGCCGAGTATCTGATTTTTTTCAATGGGTGCCTCGGCATTTTCACTCAGCTCAACCTTTGTTTCAAGCTGAGCCTTCTCACCTGCTCTGAGTGTCAGGGGTACCACTCCCGTGACGGCAGGTCTTATGCTTTCCTGCACCCCTCTTATTATTTCAACCTCACCAAAAAGAGAAGAGTCAATCTGCGGTGTAACTGTTTCAAAGTTGGCAAAGCCCCAGTTAAGCATTGCCTTTGCTCCCTCAAATCGGTCGTTACTGTTTTCAGCCCCCATAACAACGGCTATCAGGTGAAGTCCGTCTCTCTCGGCTGAGGCACTAAGACAGTGACCCGCCTTTGATGTGGTGCCCGTTTTAAGGCCTGTGGTACCGCTGTAAAATCTGACTAACTTATTGGTGTTGACGAGCTGCGTTTCTCCATGGCGAAGAGAGTCCATCCATACTGTTGTGTAGGTTTTAATCCTCTCGTGTGGAAGAAGCTCTTTTGACATAAGGGCTATATCATAGGCTGTGGTAAGATGCTCCGTTGTGTCGTCGTCAAGTCCCGAACAGTTGACGAAGTTGGTGTTCACCATGCCAAGCTCCTTTGCTCTGTCGTTCATCATTTTCACAAAGCCAACCTCACTGCCAGCAATATGCTCGCCTAAGGCTGTGCAGGCATCGTTGGCACTTGCTATTGCCGTAGCTCTCAGAAGCTCGTCAACTGTCATAGTCTCCCCCTCTTTAAGCCATATCTGACTTCCGCCCTTACCTGCCGCTGTCGGGCTCGCCGTCACCTTATCCTCAAGGGAGATTTTGCCGCTGTCAAGTGCTTCCATAAATAAAAGAAGCGGCATAATCTTCGTCACCGATGCAGGGTACAGCTTTTCATTTTCACCGAAGCTGTAGAGCACCTGCCCCGTTGAAGCATCCATAAGTACTGCTGCTTTTGCCCTGACTTCAATCTCACCTTCGTTTACGGCAGCACTGCCGAAGCAAAAGCTCCCCAAAAGCAATACCGTTACAAATAATAATGAAACAAGCTTTTTCATAAGTATCACCTCAAAATTTTCTTACAATGATATTTATGAATCTTAACGGTAATTTAAAACAAACATCTTGAATAATAAGCTCTTTTGCTTTATAATTACACTATCATTATACAAGGTTGAGTTAAGATGAAGGTTAAATTTTACACTCTCGGCTGTAAGGTAAATCAGTATGAGAGTCAGGCAATAGGCGAAAGCCTGAAAAAAAGAGGATATGAAATTATTGACGGTAAAGAAAATGCCGATGTGGTTATTGTCAACTCCTGTACCGTTACGGCAGAGTCCGACAGAAAAACCCGTCAGGCTGTACGCCGTTTCAAGAGACAGAACCCTCACGGCATTGTAGTGCTCACAGGCTGTATGCCTCAGGCTTACCCCGAAAAGGCAAAAGAGCTCCTTGAAGCCGATATAGTCCTCGGCAACAAAAACAACAAAGACCTGCCCGATATCCTCGAAAACTATCTCAGATACGGCTCAAGAGCCTTTGAGGTAAAGGGGCATCAGACAGGTGATAAATTCGGTGGTGACACCATCACCTCTTTTGAAGAAAGAACAAGAGCTTACATTAAAATACAGGACGGCTGTAACCGTTTCTGTTCATACTGTGTTATACCTTATGCCCGTGGCAGAGTACGCTCAAAGCCCCTGCCCGAGCTCAAGGAAGAGCTTATAAGGCTCAGTGCCAACGGCTATAAAGAGGTTGTGCTTGTGGGCATCAATCTTTCCTCCTACGGCTCAGATATCGGCTGTACCTTCCCCGAGGCTGTGAAAATTGCCAACGACACCGACGGCATTCTCAGAGTCCGTCTCGGCTCTCTTGAGCCCGACCACCTGACAGATGAGGTTATAGAGGAGCTCTCAAAGTGTGAGAAGCTCTGCCCTCAGTTTCACATCTCACTGCAAAGCGGTTGTGACAGTACTCTTAAGAGAATGAACAGACATTACGACACTGCCGACTACTTAAGGCTTTGTAAAAAGCTTCGTGAGTGCTTTAAGGATTGCACTCTAACCACCGATATTATGGTTGGCTTTGCAGGTGAAAGTGATGAGGACTTCAAGGCAAGCCTTGAGTTTATGCAGGAAATCGCCTTTGAAAAGGTTCACGTTTTCCCCTACTCTGTCCGTAAGGGTACCCGTGCCGAAAAGCTTGACGGTCACCTTGATAAGAAAATCAAGGAAGAACGCTGCAAGCTTATGATTGAAAAGGCAGAAGAAATCAGAAGAGACTTCTTCAGAAAGCAAATCGGAAAAGCCTATGATATCATTATCGAAAGCAAAACAGATGACGGATATTACACAGGCCACACTGCAAATTATATCCCCGTAAAAGTAAAACTGCCGTGTGATATGAACGGCAGTCTTGTGAATGTTAAAATTACAGATATCACTGACGAAGATTATCTTATCGGTGAAACCGATTAAATGCAGAATGCAAAATGCAGAATTGCGGGTCGCTTCGCTCCGGATTATATCCGATTGAGGTTTGCTCTTATATAAAAGCGTAATCCCGCCAAAAAATAAAAACAAAAAAATAAAGCCTGCTCCTTCGCCGACGCGTTGGAAGCAGGCTTTTTATAATCTGTAAATGTTGAGTTTATTGAGCATTTTCTCTGCGGCAAAATAATCTGTTTACAGCAATCTGTATATCCGCGACCGCAATTCTGCATTTTGCATTCTGAACTCTGCATTCACGAAGTGTTCTGCATTCATCATCTGACTATCTTTATAGAAGAAACCTCATCAACACCGCACTCTTTAATTTTATCTGCACATAAAGAGAAGAGGTCTGTATTTCTGCATTCGGCTTGGTATATCTCTTTGGCTTTGCCTTGAAGATTTTTAGCCTCGGCATATTTTGTGATAATAGGAAGGTCGGTATTTTCCTTTCCCTTTGATAAAAGTGAGAGTCCTCTTTCGCTGACAGCAAGTATTCTTATATAAGGCGGTATGCCCTCAGAGTAGGTTTTCTTCACCTTAAGCCAGAGATTCATCACCTCACGGCGTACCCTCGAATGAGTGTAGTTTCTGCTCTTAGACATTGCATATAAGCTTTCAAGTGAATCTGCCTTGTGTGCACTGTCGTAAATTCTCATAGCAAGTCCGCTTCTGTCGCTGACATAAAGTGAAAACTCATCCTTATCCATTAAGCGAAGTGATGATAAAATTGCTCTTTCGCAATGGCTGATATTGTATCTCTCAGCATCTTTATAAAGACTCACAAGCTTTTCGGGTACATAATCAAAACACTCATCGCTTAAATCTGAGCTTCTTATCAGGCTTGCACTTGCAATGCTGTCTTTTGCAGTATCACTGTCGTGGTCTGCACCTATTCTCTTAACAGGCAGAAGCTTTATATTATCAGAAAGATGTCTGATATATTCAACAGCCAGAGTGTTATTGGGAGACGAAACTGCCTGACCCGCTCTTTCTCCCAGGGTATCGGTCAAGGCTCTGCTTACCGCTTCAGGATACGATAAGCCATCGGCAGAGTACTTTTTGATGAGTGTGCCCGTTTCGGCATCGTTGAGTTTTTTTGCAACAGCTCTCAGAAGAGCTTCATCATCGTTCTCACAGCCGAAGGACAAAGCCTCTATACCGAAGCTTTCGAGAAGTCCGATACTTCCCCTTGCAAAGGTTTCGGCTGATGACATAGCCCAGGGAGTCGGCAGGTCTATGACAACATCGGCTCCGCAGAGAATTGCCGCCTTGGCTCTGAGGTGCTTATCAAAAAAAGCACACTCGCCTCTTTGCACAAAGTTGCCGCTCATAACACAGACTATCGTGTCGGCACCCATAGCCTTTGCTTGGTTTATCTGATAGAGATGCCCCTTATGAAAAGGATTGTATTCGCAGACTATACCTGTTATCATATGCCGTCTCCTTTCTCTGTTATTAACCATTATATTATAAATTCAGCCGATTATATTGTCAAGATAAAAACTCAAGGGAGCAAATCCGAAGATTGCTCCCTTAAGAAAAATCGTTTTTAATTATGCTTCGCTGATAGCTTCAACGGGGCATGAACCTGCACAAGCACCGCATTCGATGCAAGCGTCAGCATCGATAACAAACTTGCCGTCACCTTCGCTGATAGCTTCAACAGGACAGTCTGCTGCGCAAGCGCCGCAAGCCATACAATCGTCACCAATTACATATGCCATAGTAGTTTCCTCCTATTTTGTCTTTTTTGTATCTTCATTGTAGCACATAAATCAAAAATATCAATAGTTTTAAGTAAAAAAATAAAGGTTATTTTGCAAAATTTTGGTTAGCTTAGACAAACTACAACATTTTTCCGAGACAGATTATCGCCTTTTATTTCTCTTTTTTAATATTTTCGACGACAGATAACCCATATTTGACAAACAAAATCCCCTATGTTATAATATTTGTTAATAATTTCTTTAGTAATGTATATTAAGGAGATGTGATAATTATGACTAAATACCGTTGGATGAAAACAGATACAGCTTCAATTATGTTTTCGTGTCTGAGCAGCAAAAAATGGGGCAGAACGTTCCGAGTTGCCGCCGTGCTCAAAGATAAAGACATCGACGAAGCTCTTTTAATAAAAGCCGCCGAAGATATCAAACCCCGATACCCATCTATGCATACCCGCATAAAAAAGGGCTTTTTCTGGAATTATCAGGAATTCACTGACGCTTTACCTGAAATCAGAGCTGAACATTCCCGTGTACTGTTGCCTATAACAATGCGAGACGACAACAGACCCGATTTCAGAATTGTTTATCATAAAAGAAGAATTGCCTTTGAGTGTTCACACTCTTTAGGTGACGGCAAAGGTGCTACAGAATATTTCAAAGCTCTTATTGAAAGATATGTTGAACTTTCAGAAAATCCCGATAGCGAATATATCCTCACAGAGCCTACCGAAGCAGAACTCAGCAATGCATATGCCGATTATTACATCAAGGGTGGAGAAAAGCCCGACGACAATGCCCCCGAGGCTTATCATATTGATTGCAAAAGCGAAAGGGATTTCCTGCAGTTGATTTTTGCATTTACACCCGTTGATGAGCTTCGCAGAAAAGCCAAGGAAAAAGGGTTGACCATCACCGAGTATATGGTAGCAGCTCTGATTATGGGTACTCTCAACCACGCCGATAAGAGCATCACTGAGCCTATCGTTATTGCAGTACCTGTAAATCTTCGCAGTTTTTTCCCCTCTGATACTGTCAGAAACTTCGCCGTACAAAGTAAAATTCACTTCGAGCCAAAAGGCAGAACTGATTGGACCTTCGATGAAATCTGCTCAGAAATTGCAGGACAGCTGAAAAAGAATACAGCTCCCGCAGAACTGCAGAAACAGCTCAACAAATTCGGTGACCTTGTAAATAATCCCGTTTTAAAAATAGTTCCCTACTTTATTAAACAACCGGTACTTCGAGCATCACAGAAAAAAACTCACGCCGGTTTCACAACTATTTTTACCAACATCGGCAACACTGAATTCGAAACAGACACAGCAACAAAAATAGAAAGATTTGAAGGCGTAAACGGTGACACAAGCGGTTACGGTCTTGTGAGCACCTGCTCCGCTGTCAGCTGTAACGGAATTTTTAGCCTTTGTTTTTCTGTCTGCAGTAACGACACCTCCTGGCAAAAAGAATGTGTGAGAGTACTGACCTCTCAGGGTCTCACTATAAGAATTGAAAGCACCCATGGAAACGGAGTGAATGAAAAATGAGATGCACTAAATGTAATGTAGACCTTGCTGATAGCTATAGCCGCTGTCCTCTTTGCGGCAGTGCTGCAACTGATGAGCCTGCTAAGCTGCAGGGTATCAAGGAAGCGCCCTATTCAAAAACGGCTCCCGTAAAAGAAGAAAATGTACCAAAAGCAGAAAAGAATTTTTCTCTCGAAAAACTCAAAGCCTACTTCAATCTTTAAACTTTTATCTCCGCGATTTTTCGTGGAGATTTTTATTTTAAGGCAAGAGTGAGGATGGGTGGCTCCGTGAAATCGCCGAAGGCGATTTCGGAGGGTGCCGTAGGCACCCTCACGCCGGACAAAGTCCGGCGACGGAGCCACCCCCCCGCCCGCTTAAAATTTTATCGTTTTCCACTTGTCAAATCAGGAATAATATTATATAATGAAATGAATGTGATTTTAAGGAGAGAAAGAGAATGTTTGAAAATATAGCTGTAATACCCTCTTTCAGAAATGCAGTGTCTTCAGCTGTAGCATCAGGCAAGATCTCTCACGCTCTTATATTTGAGGGCGCTTCTTCCGATATCCGCATCAGCGCCGCCAAGGAAACAGCTATGGCAATTCTCTGCAAAGGTGAAACCAAGCCCTGCAAAGTCTGCAGCGCCTGCCATAAGGTCAGCATAGATTCTCATCCCGATTTGCACATCATCTCAAAAGACGGTGCAATGATAAAGGTTGACGAAATCCGTGACATAAAAGAAAAGGCAAAGGTTTATCCCAACGACGGTGACAAAAGTGTGTTCATCATCTGTGAAGCCCAGGATATGAATCCTCAGGCACAGAATGCACTGCTTAAGATTTTTGAAGAGCCTGCAAGACATGTCTGCTTCATACTCACCTGCCCTTCAAAGTCGTCTCTGCTTGAAACCATAACTTCAAGAGCTACTGCTTATTTTGCAGGTGAAGACAGCGGCGAAGACTCAGGTGAAACCAACGAAAAATCAAAAGGCCTTGCCGCCGAGCTGCTTTTAACTATGGCAACGGAAAACGAACTGCAATTTATGAAAAAAACTGCCCTTTTCCAAAAGGACAAGGCATTGTTCGTTTCAGTGCTGAAAAATATGGAGCCTGTTATCAGAGATGCTCTGGTACTCTCAAGCGGTAACAAAAATCTCATCAGCGGTGAAAAAGAGGCCTGCGAAAAGCTCAGAAGTGCTCTCACACAGAAAAAGCTTATGCTTTTACTCACAGAAATCCAGTCTTTGAGAGAAACAACCGAAAATTCAGCTAACCACAATCTCGCTCTTACAAGACTTTCAGCTTTATTATATTCTATAAAATAACACCGATACAGAAAGGGTGACAGCTATGGCAGAGGTAATCTCAGTCAGATTTAAAGAGGTAGGGAAAAATTATTATTTTGACCCTAAAAATATAACATTCAAGCGTGGCGATAAGGTTATTGTCGAAACTGCAAGAGGTCTCGAGTTCGGTGAGGTAACAATAGGTAACAGAGATATTCCCAATGAGGAAATCACTGCTCCCCTCAAGCCCGTACTTCGTATGGCTACAGAAAAAGACTTCACAACTGTTGAAGAAAACAAGGCAAAGGAAAAATCAGCTTTTGAAATCTGTGCTCAGAAAATTCAGCACCACAAGCTTGAAATGAAGCTCGTTGATGTTGAATACACCTTTGACAGAAGCAAGATTCTTTTCTATTTCACAGCCGACAACAGAGTAGATTTCCGTGAGCTTGTTAAAGACCTTGCAGGTGTTTTCCATACCCGTATCGAGCTCAGACAGATTGGTGTAAGAGACGAAAGCAAAAAGGTTGGCGGTCTCGGCATCTGCGGCAGGCCCTTCTGCTGTAACACCTTCCTCGGCTCATTCCAGCCCGTGTCAATCAAGATGGCAAAGGAGCAGAGTCTTTTCCTGAGTACCACAAAAATCAGCGGCACCTGCGGCAGACTTATGTGCTGTCTTAAATATGAGCAGGAGGCTTATGAGCATCTTCTAAAGGTTACGCCGAAAAACGGTGCCATCGTTGAAACAAAAGAGGGCAAGGGCACAGTTGTAGACTTCAACCTTCTTACAGGTATGCTTAAGGTTTCTCTTGAAAAGAGACCTGAGGCGGCTCCCATTGTCGTCAACAGAAAAGAGGTAAAGATAATCAAGGATACCCAGATTAAGGTTGACAAAAAAGAGCTTGACGAATTCAAGGCTATAGAATAATAAGAAAACGGAGACAGTTTCAGTTGCGATTCTGTCTCCGTATTTTATTTAGTTTTCATCGGTTGCTTCAGCTAAACTTTCACGCTCTTCCTTTTTCTTCTTTTCAATTCGGATTTCCCACTGAATATAGAAAGTAAGAGCAGTTCTTAAAAGTATAACTGCACCGAGAAGAAGTATCTCATCCCAGATTCGTACGATAACGGTTCTCAAAAGCTCACCGCCGATTTTAAAGCTCATTGCCAAGGCGATACCCTCAACAAGATTAAGTCGCTTATGCTCGTTTTTTTATGGCATCAATAATGCCCTTGATTATCGAGCCGACAACAACGACAACACCCACAAACTCCACAAAAAGGATGAGTTATTTGACTATAACCGTAAAATTATCTTCAATTATAACAAGCAAATTTTCCATTGACATCTCCTGATTTTCTGCTTTCGGTAAGTATAACAGAAACGGGAGATTTTTTTAATATATTATTTAGATTTTGACAGAAGCTTTAACGGGACAAGAGGGGGGGCTCATAATGTCACTTTCATTTTGAGTCTGAGCTTATCGCTTATCATTGCAATAAACTCGGAGTTTGTGGGTTTGCCTCTTGAATTCTGGATAGTATATCCGAAGTATGATGAAAGCACATCCACATCGCCTCTGTCCCAGGCTACCTCGATTGCATGTCTGATTGCACGCTCAACTCTCGAGGGTGTGGTCTTGTTATTTTTGGCAACAGTAGGATAAAGCACCTTTGTTACGGAATGCATAAGGTCGGGAGTTTTGATTGAAAGAGCAATTGCTTCTCTGAGATACTGATATCCCTTTATATGGGCAGGCACACCAATTTGTCTCATTATATCTGATATAACAATTTCAAGATCTGAGTCTGCTCTTTCTGTTTGTCTGGCAGGGTACTGAGTCCAGCCTGCAATCTGCATAAGTCTTTCAGCCATAATGTTAAGCTCAAAGGGCTTTATAAAGCAATAGTCTGCACCTGCTGAAAAGAGCTCACTTTCAAATCTCGGATTGTCGCCTGTAAGAAGAAGTGCCACAACAGGTCTTTGTGTGAGATTTTCTTTTTTAAGCTGACTGAGCACTCCCAAAGCATCAACCTTCGGCATAAAGGCATCCATCAGCACAACATCGGGTTTGTTTATTTTTATGTACTCCACAACTCTTGAGCCGTCTTTTTCAACACTTATCACATCAAAACCGTAATCTTCGAGAAACTTTACACAGTGAATGGCGTAGTCGTTGTTTTCCTGCACTATCATTATTTTTAACTTTTTACTCATAGATTATATCCTCCTAAAATCAATATGTGAGTATCTGTCACATTCCGTATATTATCACATCAGTTTATAAATTGCAACAGTTTTTTATCGTTTTTTTATAATTTATATTATTTTTTTCAACTCTGACCCTCGAAAACATAAAATTATAAAGGTTTTTCATAGCAAAAACCGCATATATTGAAAAACTATCGCTGAATTTGTATTCTCATTATACATATAGCCACTGTCGAAATTTGTGAAAAAAGCTCACCAAATTCATTGATGAGCAAAAAAAATCACATTTTTTATTTTAATTTGTAAGCCCTGACATTGTTTCAATCATCGTTTGAGCAAAAATACCGTAGCCCTTTGTGGGGTCGTTGACAAGCACATGGGTCACTGCTCCTATAAGCTTTCCGTTCTGGATAATGGGTGAGCCTGACATTCCCTGCACTATACCGCCTGTTTTAGAAATAAGTTTTTCATCGGTTATTTTTATTACCATATTTTTATTCTCGGCACTGTCTGCATTGATTTTGGAAATCTCTACATCATATCGGCAGGGTCCCGAACCGTCAACGGTTGAAATTATCTGTGCCTTGCCCTCTTCAACCTCATAACTGAGAGCTATGGGTATGGCTTTGCTGTGAGAATCGGTTTTGCTCATTACTCCGTAAACTCCCTTTGAGTTGTTTGACCAAATCACACCGATAGTCTCATAGGAAAATACGCCGCAAAGCTCCCCTGCTTTGCCTTTTTCGCCCTTGTAGCATCCGTTGATATTTGCCGAAACTATATCACCGTCTGAAAAGGGCAGCATCTCCCCGGTGTCGACATCACACACACCGTGGCCTAAGCCTGCAAAAGCTCCCGTTTTCGGATCATAAAAGGTCATTGTACCTATACCGGCGGCACTGTCTCTTATCCACATACCTGCTTTATACTTGCACTGAGATACACTGTAATAAGTATTCAGAACTGTATTGTGTTTCTTACCGTTTCTTTCATACTCAATTCTAAAGGATGTCTTGTCTCCTTTGGATAATATCTCACTTAGTGCATTACTGCTGACAACCTCTTTACCGTCAACCTTCAATATGACATCGCCTTTTTTAAGCCCTGCCATATCACAAGGAGATACACTCCCTGTCTGAGCATCAACAGCTTCTGTTCTGATAATCAGCACTCCCTCGGTGAAAAGTCTCAGACCGAAAATTTCTCCCGATGGTACAACATAATGTCTGTTGCTTACAGTAAGCGAAGAGTTTTTGACAGGTATAGCATTGAAAAGATTAACACTTACATTATACTTGCCCTCACGGACATCTCTTTTCATTTCACTCTGACTCAGGGTGACAGTGTAAAGATTGTTAACCCTTATATTCTCGCCTGAAATCCCATAGATTTCGTCAGGCACCGTATAAAAGCCATAGACCACCAAAAACAGCGTTATAACGGTGACAGCTATGATTAAATTCTTGATAAACTTAATTCCCTTAAGCATTTTTCACCTCCGCTGCGACTGTTTTTCAGCCGCATATATAATTTTAACGAAAGTGCAAAAAATAAACCTGATAAAAAAATTCCTTTACTTGAAATTTTTATTTTTAAGTGACTGCAGGAGGTCGGGCGGCTCCATTGCCGAACGAAGTTCGGCCGAGGGATGCCGAAGGCATCCCTCGTAAATCGCCCGTAGGGGCTATTCATGGAGCCGCCTCTCCCCTCTTACTGAAACCCCACAAAAAAACAGCACCTCAAGTGAAGTGCTGTAAAATATCATCTGACAAAATTAGTCATTATTCTTTCTTCTTTTTCGGGCAATCCGAATTTCTCTTTACCCAATGCAATGCTCTTTACAAGAAACGACATATTCTCTGCAAGAGTTCTCATTGCCTGTAAGCCCTCGTAATCTTCCTCAGCCTCACCGACTTCTCTGCCGTGTACGCTATTCCAGTACTGACCTGAAGCTATAGGCATGCCGTAAACTGTGAAAAATTTATTGATCTGATCAAAAGCTGATGCACCACCGCCTCTGCGAAGTGCAACCACAGCAGCACCGACCTTCATGGTCTTGTCAAAATGAGTGCTGTAAAACAGTCTGTTGAGCAGTGACACGAGAGTACCGTTGATTCCTGCGTGATATACAGGTGAGCCGATAACCATACCGTCGCACTCTTCAAACTTCACTGCAAGCTCGTTGACAATATCATCAAACACACATTTATGATGCTCGAAACAGTATCTGCAGGATGTACAGCCTCTTATATCCTTTGAGCCGACCCGAACAATTTCTGTTTCAATGCCGTTTTTGTGGAAGATTTTTTCCATCTCACTAAAGGCAAGAGCTGTGTTACCATTCGCTCTCGGGCTTCCGTTTATCATTAAAATTTTCATTTTCATCTATCCAATCATTTTGTCGGTATGTGTCCTCGCGGACAGGCGTTATTTTTTCCTCCCGCGGAAAAAATAACCAAAAACGCGGAGTTATATAAGTTCTCTGCCCATTAATACACCCATAACGCTTGCCATCATCAGACCTCTTGTCCAGCCTGATGAGTCACCCAGACAGTAAAGTCCCTTTACATTGGTGTTGAACTTGTCGTCCATTTTTACTCTGTTGCTGTAGAATTTAAGCTCGGGAGAATAGAGAAGTGTCTCGGTTGATGCAAAGCCCGGTACCACATGGTCAACAGCCTTGATAAAGTTGATAATATTCATCATTGCTCTGTAGGGCATTGCGGCTGTGATATCACCTGCAACAGCATCGGGCAGTGTGGGTCTTACATTTGACTGACTGAGCTCCTTTTCCCATGTACGCTTGCCGTCTAAGATATCACCGAAACGCTGTACAAGAATACGGCCTGCACCGAGCATATTTGTCAGCTCACCGACCTTTTTGGCATATTCGATAGGCTGATTAAAGGGATATGAGAAGTTGTGTGAAACAAGAATAGCAAGGTTTGTGTTGTTACTCTTGAGGTCTTTATATGAGTGACCGTTTACCACTGCAAGGTCGTTGTCATAGTTTTCCTGGCTTACAAAACCTCCCGGATTCTGACAGAAGGTACGCACCTTGTTTTTGAAAGGCTGAGGATAGCCGATGAGCTTCGACTCATAAAGCACCTCATTGACCTTTTCGATTATTTCGTTTCGCACCTCAACTCTGACACCTATATCAACAGTACCCGGCTGATGAGCAATATCATATTCACTGCAGATTTTCTCAAGCCAGTCCGCACCGCGTCTGCCCGTTGCAATAACAGTGTGGTCTGCTTCGATAGTCATTTCATCGCCTTTGTGATTTCTCAGGTGTACGCCCTTACAGACGCCTTCTTCGAGAATGATATCGTGACACTCGTAACCGAAGATAATTTCAACGCCGTTATTAAGCAGATATTGCTCAATGGCAAAATATATCTCCTGAGCCTTTTCTGTGCCCATATGTCTTATAGGGCAATCCACAAGCTTAAGACCAGCCTGAATTGCTCTCATACGGATCTCTTTTACCTCCTGAGAGTTGTTTATGCCCTCTATATGAGTATCTGCGCCGAATTCAAGATAGATGCTGTCTGCATAGTCGATAGTTTCCTGAGCCTTTGCTTCACCGATAAGCTGAGGCAGATCTCCGCCAACCTCATAGCAAAGTGAAAGCTTACCGTCGGAAAATGCGCCTGCTCCCGAGAAGCCTGTTGTGATATGGCAATAGGGCTTGCAGTTGACACATTTTTTTGTTTTATCCTTAGGACAGTGTCTTTTTTCAACACTCTGGCCTTTTTCAACAATAGTAATACTCTTCTTTGAGCCCTTCTTTATCATTTCAAGTGCAGTAAAAATACCTGCAGGGCCTGCGCCTATGATAACAACATCTTTTTTCATTTTATTACTCCTTTTCTTCTACTGAAATGTAAGCATTGTATTTGCCGTAAACCCAACAATCATCGAAGCCTTCAGAAACAATAGAAATATTCGAAACTTCAACAAGCTGTTCGTTGCTTCTCATAAGGCTCAGCGAAGAAACGTTAATCTCAATCTGCATATCTTCTTCGGTTATCTTATCGAGTTTATCCTTCGGGCCCATAACCGTAACTGAATTAAGCTCACTCTTTTCAAAGTTTATGGTATAGCTGTAGCTTTCATCCTGATTGAGAAAAACAATCTTAGCAGGAGTTTTCTGCAAGGTCACTGACGACATTGACGACATATCGAGGCTTACGGTAAACTTGGAAATTGATTTATCCACTAAGTTTACCCCAAGCTTTTCATCAACAGGGAATTCAAAATAATTGACCTTATTTGATACATTTCTGAAATCAACAGTACCCACAAAGAGATTTTCAATTTCCTCATCCTTTGAGTTATAAAGAACATTTACCTTTGCAGGGTAAACCGTAAACTCAGGTATTTTGTCGTTATACACTGCCGGCTGATTTACAAACTTAACCGAGGTGTTCACCTGCTTGCTGACATAAAGAGGTATTGTCACTGTCGGGGGATTTGATTCATTGATACCGGGACAGGAGAGATATTTGCTGTCGCTCAATCTGTCAAGAACATAAGCAACCTCAGCCTCAATTTCTTTTGTTTCTTTCAGAGGCAGGCTGTCTTCATCAAGCTTTGCATTGAAATATACCTTCTCAAGCTTATTGATAATAGTGGCAGGTCCCTTGACATCAATTGTAGTCATAGACGGCACTATGTTTCCTATAGTAAATTCATCAGTTGCAAGTGAAGACATATCATTCTGAAGATTTGCAACAACATTGAATGTATCGGTAACCTCTTTGTCAAAATAGACAGTGACAGCTGAGGGGATAACCTTAGTGATAACTACATCCGTTGTTCCGGCGGTATCAGCAAGCTTGGCTGTAAGATTAATGGTTTTCTGGCCTGCAGAGTCAACATATGAGCCCACAGTCTCAACTATAATATCATCCTTGGAAAATGCTCTCTGATTGACATTATACGCTTTACCGCTAACCTCAACCTGAACATAAAGATCATCCTCATTGAAAAACGCCTTGTAATCTTCGGGAAGAGATATATTGTCTGCGATATTCACTTTTACATCGCTGAGTGTTCTTGTTACATCAGCACTGTAGTTGATTTTAACGCTCGCCCACAGGAGTACTGCAACAACAACGGAAAAGACCATAAGAAATTTATTGTTGTAAAACAAGCTTTCGATGGAGCTTTTTTTGCCTTTGTTCATTACTTCTTCCTCCTTGTCAGCTTGAATGTACCATTTTTGGTTTCTTCGGGTACCATATAGTTTGTAAGCTCTTCGTTGAGCTCACCGAGAGTCAGATCTCTTACAAGAGTACCGCCGTTGGCAAGGGAGATTGAGCCCGTTTCCTCAGATACGATTACAACAAGAGCATCGCTGTGCTCCGTTACGCCGATACCGGCTCTGTGTCTTGTGCCGAGTTCTTTGCTGATTTCATTCTGAGTCAGAGGCAGAATACAGCCTGCCGAATGAATACGGTTGTCTCTTATAACCATCGCACCGTCGTGTAAAGGTGCCTTCGGGAAGAAGACATTTTCGATAACGGCACTTGATATAGCCGAATCTATGGCTGTGCCTGTGCTGAGCACCTCACCTAGCATTGTGCCGCCCTCAATAACAATAAGAGCACCTATCTTCTTTTCGCTCATATTTGCCGCTGCCTTGGCAATATTTGAAGCGCTGGTGCGAAGCTCCTCCTGAGCATAGTTGCCGTTGCGAAGAGAAAACAGTGAAACCTTTTTGAAATCACCTCGGCCGAAGCTTTCAATTGCCTGTCTGATTTCAGGCTGAAAGAGAAGTATCATAACAATTACGATGTCGCCGAAAAGATGGCTGAATAAATAGCTCGACGTTGACATATTCAGAGTGGAAACTATAAAGTAAACCACACCCATAAATACAATACCCTTAACAAGATTGAACGCTCTTGTCTGTCTGACAAGCTTGATGCAATAATAAAGCACAAGGGCAACGAGAGCTATATCTATAAGATCATACCACTTTATGTCTAAAACAAGTTTAATTACGGCATCGCCCATATTTTTCAAAATTTCTGACATAGTCTTCCTCCTTTTTATACTATATCTATACATAGTTATCCTATCTTATTTATTGTATCATAAATTATCTCTTTTTGCAATTTTATTAAGAGAAAATACAAAATTTTTTATATCTTTTTTTGTATTGAACCAACCAGGGCTTACTCTGAGCACTCCGCTGTTTTCCGTACCGCAGGTATGATGGCTGAGATATGCACAGTGATAGCCCGCTCTGACGGCTATATTCTTATCGTTTAGCATATCTGCAACTCTTTCGCTGTGGAGATTTTTCAGATTAAGAGCTACCAAGGGTGCAGGATTTTTACCTGCTATATTTCCGTAAAGCTCCACTCCCCTGATTACGGATAAATCCTCTCTGAGGATTTTGCAAAGATAAGCTTCTTTTCTGTGTATCGCCTCTTCTCCGCCTACAGACGAGATATAGTCCATTCCCTTTTTAAGTCCCCATATTCCCGGCAGATTAACCGTACCGCTTTCAAGCTTATCGGGATAAACATCAGGCTGGCTTGCACTCATAGAAAAGCTACCCGTACCGCCCTGACAAAGAGGGGCAACATCTGCCTCATCCCCTATAAGCACCATACCCGTACCCATAGGCCCGAAAAGACCTTTATGCCCCGGTACGCAAAGAATATCGATATTCATCCTTTTCATATCAATTCTGTAGGTGCCTGCACTCTGAGCTGCGTCAACTATAAAGGTAATCCCCCGTTTCGCAAGCTCTGCCCCGAGCTTTTCAGTAGGTAAAACCGTGCCGAAAACATTGGACACCATTGTGCATATAACGACAACTGTGTTGTTTTTAATCAGAGAGATAAAATTTCTTACAGTTTTCTCTTCACTCAATGGGTCAACCTCTGCAACGCTGTAGGTGATGATGCCTTTTTCTGCAAGATAGTGAACAGGCCGAAGTACCGAGTTGTGCTCAAGGCAGGATACTATCACATGGTCGCCCTTTTGCACAGTACCTTTAATTGCAGTATTGAGAGATGCGGTGCAGTTGCAGGTAAAGATGACTCTTTCGCTTTCGCAGTTGAACATATTGCCCGCCTTATCTCTTGCCGAATATACCATTTCTCCTGCTCTTGCGGTCATTCTGTGTCCGCCCCTGCCTGCATTTGCGCCCACATATTTCTGAGCATACACCATTGCATTTATTACCGATTCGGGTTTGGGATAAGAGGTTGCGGCATTATCAAGATAAATCATAGTCTGTCACGGTAGCTTTCCACACCTAAATTTTTTATGTGGTGCTGCATAATAATGTCATAAGCTGACCATATATCAGAATAAACAAAAAGTGCAAAATTACAGCCCTCTTTATGGTTGGGATTCGGGTTTCTCTTGAGTCGTGATTTTATGCCGTGTTTATTGAGAATAACTCTGGCCTTTTCACCGAGAGTCTGACTTTCAAATTTTATATATGTGTGAGTCAAGGGTCACTCCTCCTTAATATAATTTCTCCCTACATTATATGTTTTCCCTTGTCTCACGGACACAAAAAAGCGTACCCGTAAAGAAACGGATACGCCGTGTGTTATGCTTATCTTACCTTATAGAGATTTGCCTCAAAGGGTACAAGAAGAGCACCTTTATTTGCCTTGATGTTTGATGCAACAAGCTCAAAGCCGTTGGTGCACACAGGCTTTTTCTGCTGTTTGTCTGTGAGGTTGATTTCGATATAGTATGTGTCCTTTTCACCGAGACGGTAATATGAAAGTACATTGCTCCACTTTTCTTTTGCAAGTCTGAAGTCGCCGTAAACAAGAGTCGGTATCTCGTGACGAAGTGCTATCATCTTGCGGTAGAAGTTGAGCACTGAATCTTCATCCTTATCCTGAGCTTCAACATTAATTTTCTCATAGTTCGGCATACATTCAATCCAGGGTGTGCCTGTGGTGAAGCCTGCATTCTCTTCGGCTGTCCAACACATAGGAGTACGGCAGTTGTCGCGTGAACCTGCAAGGATATTTTCATAAGCCTGCTGACGGGTCATACCCTTTTCGGTCTGCTCCTTGAAGTAGTTGAGAGACTCAACATCCTTGAAGTCATAGGGTGACTCGAAAGCGGCATTTGTCATACCGATTTCCTGACCCTGATATACAAAGGGTACACCCTTGAAGGTCATCTGCATAAGAGCAAGAAGCTTTGAAAGCTCATTTCTGAAGTGTCCGTCGGGACAAACCTTGCTTGTCATTCTTGTGGTATCGTGGTTTTCAAAGAATACAGTCGGCCAGCAATGGTTGCCGTAATTAAGTTGCCATTTAACAAGCTCTTTTGCCATAGGACGAAGGTCGTATTTATATTTCTGCATTCTCTTCTTGCCGGGGTTTTCTACATGATCAAAGGCGAAAACAACATTGAGCTCTTCTCTGTAGTCACCTGTCATAAGTTTTGACATTTCTATGCCGGTGCCCTGACACTCACCAACGGTGAAAGCATCATATTTGCCGAAGGTATTGACATTGAGCTCGTGTAAAAACTCGTGAAGACGAGGTCCGTAGAAATAATGCTCAACACCCTTGAAGCCCATAAGTGAGCCGATAACATCGTTACCGTCGGGAAGACCGTCAGCCTTTGAAATAAAGCTAATAACATCAAGACGGAAGCCGTCAACACCTTTTTTGAGCCAGAAGTTGACCATATCATAGAGGTCTTTTCTCAGGTTTTCATTTTCCCAGTTGAAGTCCATCTGCTTTGAGGAGAACAGATGCATTGCCCACTGCTTCCTCTCGGGATAGTAATTCCAAGCCTTACCGCTGAAAATTGATTCCCAGTTGTTGGGAGGTGTGTTTTCGTCTCCGTCACGCCAGATGTAATAATCTTTATAAGGCGAGTCGGGGTCGCTGACTGAGGATTTGAACCATTCGTGCTCGTCAGAGCTATGATTGATAACAAGGTCCATAATGAGCTTGATGTCGCGTTTGTGAGCTTCTTTGAGGAGTTTATCGAAGTCCTTCATTGTGCCGAACTCTTCCATTATCTTGCGATAATCTCTGATGTCATAGCCGTTATCATCATTGGGTGAATCATAAATAGGACTGCACCAGATAGCATTGATACCGAGCTCTTTGAGATAGTCGAGCTTTTCGATGATACCCTTAAGGTCACCGATACCGTCGCCGTTTGAGTCTTTGAATGAACGGGGATAAATCTGATAGAATACAGCTTCCTTCCACCACTTCTTTTCAACAGGTGCATCGTCTTCAAGGGGAACACTCTGCTCGCTGTTGAGAATGCCTAAAAGTGAATCGATAAAGGCATCGTCAATCTTACCGCCTGAAATCTTCTGCATCTTGCCGAGAGTCAGCTTTGCAAGAGGGCCTTTTTTTAAAATATCAATGCTCATACCAACACTGTAGAGCGCCTTTGCAAGTATATCGTGACCTGCGGGAGTCTCTAAAATTTCACCTATGGGGGTATTTCTTGTTACTGTAATACTCTTCATAATAATCCTCCAAAAATTTGCTAAATCTATAATAA
>JAGBSR010000198.1 GCA_017631745.1 Clostridia bacterium
ACAAGTCTGCCCATTGAAAGAGCATATCCGAAGGCATTCTTTGTCACATTGATTACATTCTTTTCTTCACCTAATATTACAAAATCAAAAACGGTTACAACGGCCATTTTGACCTCACTGAACTCAAGCACCTCGCCCTCTCGCTCAACGGTAAAATCGTAGGTGTAATCCTCATCCTTGCCGATAGCAGCAATAAGCTCTTCACCGTTTGCAACAGCCTCGCCGTTGACCTTGAGAATTTTGTCGCCGTCATCAAGACCGAAGCCTTTTATTTTCGAGCCGACAGATGAGATAACGCAGTTTTCATCATAAGAGAAATTACCGCCTGTTCTTCTTGCGAAATTAACCTCGGGAAGCTCGACTTTTTCGCCCTCACGCTCAACTACAAAGCTGTAGGTGCCGCTTGAGTTTCTCTGCATAAGGAAGCTGATGTCATAGTCGGAAAAGACTCTCTTTCCGTCGATTTCGATTATCTTATCTCCTGCCTGAAGACCGCCCTGCTGATTGCTGACAGCAGTTTCATAAAACTGCAATATCTCGTTGGTACCCACCAACTCTTCACTGCCCACAAGGAAGAAGCAGACAATGATACCGAGGATAATATTGAAGGTTGCGCCTGCGGCAATGATAATCATTCGCTTCCAGGTTTTCTGATTACAGAAGGCTCTCGAGTCTTCGCTTTCTTCCTCTTCACCCTCCATTGATACAAAGCCGCCTATAGGCAGAAGACGAAGAGCATATTTTGTCTCTTTACCCTGTTTTTTAAGTATAGTCGGACCCATACCGATAGCAAATTCGTTTACCTTTACGCCAAAGAGCTTGGCAAATATAAAGTGACCGAATTCGTGGATTGTGATAATCACTCCGAAAAAGAGTATGGCAATAACTATAGGTATGATTTTAGTTTTCAGGTCGGGAAGAGTAAGAAGTAAATTCATTTCGAGAAAGCCTTTCTTAAGGTTAAATTAGTGCTTTGACGGTCTCTCTTGCCATAATGTCGGCTTCGAGGACATCGCTGATAGTGTGATTTTCGATTATGGGTGTCTTTTCCGTTGCCTTTTCGACTAAGTCGGCAATATCGAGGAAACCGATTTTGCCCTGACGGAAAAGATAGTTTGCCATTTCGTTTGCACCGTTGGCTACGCCGGGGTAAAGGCCGCCTTTTGTAATAGCCTCACGGCAGATGTTTATAGCTCTGAAGGTCTCGTAATCGGGCTTGTAAAAGGTCAGATTGCTGTATTCCCAGAGGTTGAGCTTCTTTACGGGACTTTCATATCTTTCGGGGTAAGTAAGAGCGTACTGAATAGGTATTCTCATATCGGGTACGCCAAGCTGAGCTATAACGGAATTGTCGTTGTATTCAATAAGCGAATGGATGATGCTCTCTCTGTGAACAACGATATCAACCATAGAGGGATCTACGCCGAAGAGCCATACGGCTTCAATAAGCTCGAGGCCCTTATTCATCATTGTGGCACTGTCAACGGTAATCTTTGCACCCATTTCCCAGTTGGGATGCTTGAGTGCCTGAGCGAGAGTTACTGTTTTGAGCTCCTCTCTTGTCTTACCGAAGAAGGGGCCGCCCGAGGCTGTAAGTATGATTGACTTGAGCTCATCCTTTTTATTCATACCCTCAAGGCATTGGAAGATTGCACTGTGCTCGCTGTCAACGGGAAGTATCTTCACGCCCATCTTTTTTGCCTCATCCATAACAAGTGCACCGCCTGTAACAAGGGTTTCCTTGTTTGCAAGAGCGATATCCTTGCCCTTTGAAATTGCTGTGAGAGTTGGCACAAGACCTGCGATACCTACTATAGCATTGATAACAACATCTGTGTCTTCATAAGCGGCACATTCGTTGACACCCTCTTTGCCTATAAGCACCTTTGTGTCTGTATCAGCCACAGCAAGACGAAGCTCTTTTGCAGCCTTTTCATCAGCCAATGCGGCGTAGTTGGGCTTCCATTTTCTTATCTGCTCCTCGAGTAATTTTGCATTACTGCCTGCAGTGAGCACCTTCACCTCGTAGCCTCTTTTTTCAGCTACATCAAGGCTCTGAGTACCTATAGAGCCCGTTGAGCCCAATATGCTTATTTTCTTAGCCATAGGGGTACCTCCCTCAATAGTGTAATAATTTCAGCTTATGCTGTGTAGGTAGCAAGAAGCTTAAGGATACAGTAAATTGTAGGCAGTACAAAAATGCAGGAGTCG
Source organism: Clostridia bacterium (assembly GCA_017631745.1). Taxonomy (GTDB): domain Bacteria; phylum Bacillota; class Clostridia; order Oscillospirales; family Acutalibacteraceae; genus UBA6857. The sequence continues at coordinate 2,212 of JAGBSR010000198.1, forward strand.
AATCTGTCCATAATACCGCCGTGACCGGGAAGAAGCTGGCTGTAATCCTTGATGCCGAAGTTTCTCTTGATAACGCTTGCCGCAAGGTCACCCATCATACTGATAAATGAGCCTATCATTGAAATGGGAATAATGTAGAGGTAGTTCATACTGTCGCCGCCAAGGAATGTGTAATCATAGAGATTTCTGCAGCCGATTGTGAAAAGATAAAGGATAATTACATTCATTACCGCTGTAAGCACGATGCCGCCGATTGCACCCTCAACGGATTTTTTGGGGCTGATGACGGGTGCCATCTTATGCTTGCCGAACTTTCTGCCGACAAGGTATGCAAATGTATCTGTAAACCATGAGCAGGCAAAGCCGAGACCTACAAAATATACGCCCTCGTGGTGTGTGTAGCCTTGGAACCAATCTGCCACATTGTTAAGTCTCAAGAAGCATAAGAATGCGAAAGGAAGTGCCAATGAAGCAAAGAATGCTGTAGCACAGTGAACGAACTGAATTTCCTTATTGCGAACCACCATAAGGCACATAAGTACAAGAGCATAGATGCAGATGAGTATGGTTGCAGGAGGAATAGCAACTGCAAAGCCCTCTGCTAAAACTGTGAAAAGGCTCACTGTGCAAGCTAATATATAGACGAGCTTGCTTTTTGTGCCGACAGCTCTTGTAACCTCAAAGGTTGCTGTTGCTGCGAGTGCTGCGAGCACTGCGGTGATGATTGCTACCTTATCAAAAATAACTGCGAGAAGAAAGCCGACAAGACAAATGCATATAACAATTGTTGAAGCGGTTCTTTCGCCTTTGAATAATTTTTTCTTAGTTTTTGTTGCGTTTGACATAATATTTCACCTTTAATTTTTTTATCCCAAAGGGACAAATCCTTCCGTCAGTCTGAAACTGACACCACCCCTTAAAAGGGTCGGCTTTTTATCTTTGATTTTATCTTGGGTATATCTGCGGGATTAGAGTTGTTTTTATAGGTCAGTCCCCCGCAATTCCGAATTCCTGATTCATAATTCCTAATTGGTTTATACTCCGCCGAAGCGACGGTTTCTTTTTGAGTATTCTTCTATTGCTCTGTCAAGATCTGCCGGTGTGTAGTCGGGCCACAAAACATCGTCGATATAAATCTCGGAATATGCCGACTGCCAGAGAAGATAGTTTGAAAGTCGGTATTCTCCGCTTGGTCTGATAATAAGATCGGGGTCAGGCTGACCTGCAGTGTAAAGGCCGCGGGAAATCATATCTTCATCAATATCTTCTATGCTTATACTGCCGTCTTTAACACCCTGAGCGATATCTCTGACAGCCTGAGTTATCTCGGCTCTGCCGCCGTAATTGACAGCGACATTGATATATGTAGTGCTCTTGTCACTTGTGCGGCTTTCAACAGTATCCATCATCTTTACAATATCTTTGGGCATACCCTCTCTTGAGCCGATAAATCTGATGCAGTAGCCTGCCTCTTCGTTTTCTTCGGCTCTCTGAAACATTTCATCGAGATATTTGCGAAGAAGATTCATAATGGCTGAAACTTCCATCTTGCTGCGCTTCCAGTTTTCCGTTGAAAAGGCATAGAAGGTTACATACCTGATACCGATGTCGGTGCAGTACTGACAAATCTCTCTGAAGACCTCAGCACCTCTCTTGTGTCCCTCGGTTCTTTTAAGTCCTCTCTGCTTTGCCCAACGGCCGTTTCCGTCCATAATTATGGCAATATGAGAGGGCAGATTTCTTTCTTCTTTTGACATAAATTTGTCTCCTGTAAGGCGATATTACTCACCCTAAAAAATGATTATACAGTGGTTGCCATAGAAACAACCACTGTGTGCGGATATTTAGATTTCCATAATTTCCTTTGCTTTTGCAGCTGCAAGGTCGTCAACTTCCTTGATGAAGTTGTCTGTGATTTTCTGGATTTCCTTTTCGCCGTCTTTAAGGTCATCCTCTGTGATTTCTGAAGCCTTCTTCATTGCCTTGAGCTTATCAACACAGTCACGGCGGATTGAACGGATAGCTACCTTTGAGTTTTCACCGATCTTCTGAATTTCCTTAGCGAGCTCCTTACGTCTGTCTTCTGTAAGAGGAGGGAATGTAAGTCTGATTACGCTACCGTCGTTCTGGGGGTTGATACCGATATCTGAAGTCTGGATAGCCTTTTCGATTGCCTTGAGCACTGACTTATCCCAGGGCTGAACAACGAGAACTCTTGCTTCTGCAACTGAGATTGAGCCGAGCTGATTGATGGGAGTGGGTGTGCCGTAGTAGTCAACTGCGAGCTTGTCGAGAATCTGAGGGTTAGCTCTGCCTGCACGGATTGCACCGTATTCTGCTACGAGGGCGTTAACTGTTTTGCCCATCTTGGTTTTTGCGGTTTCAAATACTGTCTTCATAATAAAATTCCTCTCTTATGTAATTGAAATAATTTACTTTTATCAATATCGCATTACTGCGTTATTTATTATTTTACGGTTGTGCCGATTGTCTCGCCCTGTAAGGCTCTGACAATGTTTTTTGGATCGTTGAGATTGAACACGAGAATTTCGATGCCGTTGTCTCTGCAAAGTGATGCTGCTGTTGAGTCCATAACCTTAAGATCTTTTGCAAGCACCTCTGCGTGTGTGAGCTCGTCATACTTCACTGCATCGTCAAATTTGTTGGGGTCTTTGTCGTATACGCCGTCAACATTAGTTGCCTTGAAGATAATCTCAGCTTCGATTTCAGCTGCTCTGAGAGCCGCTGTTGTGTCGGTTGAGAAGAAGGGTAAGCCTGTGCCGCAGCCGAAGATAACTACTTCGCCCTTATCGAGACTTTCAACTGCAAGTCTCTTTGAGAATGTGTCGGCAACCTGAGGCATTGAGAATGCTGAAAGCACTCTTGACTTAACGCCGAGCTGTTCGAGTGTATCGCAAAGAGCCAGAGCATTGATGCAGGTTGCGAGCATACCCATCTGGTCAGCTCTGCTTCTGTCCATTTTACCTGAGCTTCTGCCGCGCCAGAAGTTACCGCCGCCGACAACGAGACCTACCTGAGTACCCATATCGACGCACTCTTTGATAACACTTCAGATTTCATTTGCAACATCAAAGTTGATGCCCTTGCCTTCTGCACCGGCTAAAACCTCGCCGCTGATTTTCAGAAGTATTCTTTTATATTTACTTGCCATATTTTTTACCTCCGCTTTAATGAAAGCTGTTATTATATATTTTACTAAATATCTTTGCCTGTGTAAAGGCTTTTCAGACTTTTTCTCAAATAATTTTTATGCTTTCGTATTCGTCGCTTGCGCTCTGACAATCGAACCTGACCATATTGAGATTTCTGACATTGTCGGCATAAAGTCCCCAGGCGTAATCCTTACAGATATTTTCATATCCCGCCTTGGTTTTTTCGATGGTTACATTCTCGGCATTCTTGATATAGAAGCAGGAGTTTTTGCTGTCGGTTATGCCGTAATCGATAGCGGGACGAAGGTCATAGATACCGCAATCCCACTTTGAGGTCTTGTCAAGAGTTACTCTTACATTCTCAAAGGTTACATCCTTGATGGGGTTGTCCTTTGTGCCGTGAACAAGCACACCGTTTTCGCCCTTGCAGATAATGTTGTTGAAGCGGATATTCTTTATGCTGCCGCAGACCGTGTTTTCATCTCGTCTGAAAGCTGTGATTGCGATAGGCTCTGCACTGCCCCACCAGTCGGGACAGAAGCGACGGGTCTCGATATAGATGTTGTTGAAGGATACATTCTCAACATTACCGCCGTCCCTTATCTGAATAGAGATACCTCTGTTTGACTTTGAAACGATACAGTCGCTGACGATAACATTTCTGAAATTGCCTACGCCCTCAGTACCGATTTTGATAGCCGCTGATGTTGATGTGAGAGTACATCCGCTGATGATAATGTTTTCCGTCGGGCCGTATTCGCTGTTGCCCTTACTTGCCTTAAGGCAGATACAGTCATCAGCGCATACTACGTGGCAACCCTGAATTCTTACATTACTGCAGTGGTCAGGGTCAATACCGTCGCTGTTTGCAACATCAATGGGATTGAGTATGCGGATATTTGAAATAAGCACATCGTCACAGCCTGCAGGATGAAGAGTCCAGAAGGGAGCATCCTTGATAGTGACATCCTTTACTGTGATGTGGTTTGAGTTTTCGATATAGATTACTGTTGGTCTGGGATAGAAGTTACCTGTTACATAGTACTTGCTCTTTCTCTCAACAAAGGCATAGCAGTTACCGCTGATAACACCCTCACCGCTGATAGTTGCACCGTGAGCACCATAGCCGTAGATAAAAGCAAATGAAGGCTTACCTGTTACGGGGTTACCCACAAGAGCAGTTTTGGGGTCGTTGATGGTTTCGCAAGGTCTGATATATGAATCGATATCACTGCTCGCTGTAAGAAGCACGCCCTTCTGAAGATGAAGGTCAACATTTTCTTTAAGGGCAATTGAGTGGCTGTAATAGCTGCCGCTTTCTAAAAGTACTCTGCCGCCGCCATTAGCCGCGCAATCGTCAATAGCCTTCTGTATAGCTTCGCCGCAGTCGGTGACGCCGTCAACGATAGCACCATAGTCTTTTACATTGTAAAGTTTCATAATTATCCCCTCCGATTAAAAAGGTAATTTTGTTTTTATATTTTTGATAATAGTATCAAAGATTATTACAAGTCTGACAATAAAATTGCTGTCTTTATCTCTTATGTCGGGTTTGATTTCGTCGCCCGTAAGACTTGTCAGCTCACCTGTGAGTCTGTTAAACTCCATAAACTGCGGATATTTTTCATCACTGTGCACCGATACATAGCTGTCGCTGAGTGCCAGATAAAGCATAAGCTTTTCGCAGTCTGTACCATAGGGTACACCCACATGCTTGTTATATTTGATAAACCAGGTATTTTCAGGGAAGAAGCAGGTTGATGCATCGATTATTCCGTCGACAGAAACGTGGTTGTGGCTAAGGTCACTGCACTGAGTACCCTTTGCAATATAATCCTCACCGAAGGTTTCTCCGTAAGGCGCCGTGAGAGCTCTGCCGCTTTGATAATGAGTTTCAATAAGAGAGTCTGTCTGCGTCATAGCCTGATTGGTATAGGGTGCGCCCACATAGCCGTAAGAAGCCAATATCTGTATTTCCGTGCCGTCTTTTACAGCTGACTGCATAAGCTCCTTGGCGTTACGCTGAACATTATAGTGATAGCTGTCGATGAGCTTTTCAAAGCTTCCGGGAATATTACCCTCAAAGAAAGCTTCCTTGGCACTGTCGTAATACTCGTCAGGTACGAGTGCCCACCAGCCTGCAAATTTGCCCATAGATTTTATCATAAGATCATCATAGACACTGTCGTTTGTCTTGGCTAAAATCTCATCTGTCAGCTTGTCTGCGAGCTTGGTAATGCAGGGTGTGACCTCAACAAGAGTGTTGATAAGCGCCATAAGCACCTGCATTTTAATGTCATCCTTCTGCATAGAGAAAAGATGATTCATCAGTGTGTCAACATCAAAATCTATTCTGCGGTTAAACATTTCACCAACACTTGAAAGGCCCTGGATAGCCGACATTGTGTAAACTATTCTTTTTACACTGTCGTTGCCGTATTTATAGAGATATGCATTAGTCACGGTACCGCCCATACTGCAGGGAATAAGAGTTACCTTTGATACGCCCTTATCTGCCTTAGCTTTTTCAATAAGCTTATTAAGCTCATCGGCGTGCTTCATAGGACTAAGTCGCCAGTCATAGTTGAAGTAATACACATTCTCTCTGCCGATTTCTCTTATAAGACTTCTTGTGATACCGCCCTCGCTGACAGTTGCACCTTCACCGAATTCATCGGGATAATTGTCAAGACTCTTACTGAAAAAGGTGATATCCACATCATAAACGGATTCGCCGTTTTCATCGCAGGCTACCTTCTCGAAAATATTAGTATATACATTATCGATTATCTCATCGAAGTATTTTTCTCTGTCACCGGGTAAGAGCATTGCCATAGAAGGTAAAACGCTTTCCTTTACAGCAGAAAGAATATTATCAGACTGTATCGGCCAGACCTGCTCTCCTGTTTCACCTGATGTCAGAGGAAAGGAATTCATACCGCTGACAACGATAACAGGGGTTACTTTTTCCTTTGCAAAAGCAACCGATGAAAGAGAAAATACCATAAGGATACAAAGTAAAACTGAGAGTAATTTTCTTGCTGTATTCTTCATAAATAAAACTCCTTTGTTTTATTTTTTCTCGAGCTTGGCATAATTTGCCATAAGCTTTTTGGTGCCCGCTTTTTCAAAAGCAATTTCAAGCATCGAGTCGTTGCCCATAGGCTTGCAGGAGAGAATTACACCCTGACCGAAAACCTTGTGCATAACCGTATCGCCCATACTGTATGTGACAGCGGGTGCCTCGGGCTTTTTGGGTTGGGACTGCTCTTTGATTTTGGCAAGGTACCCCGTACCCGTATATCTTGAATAGCCCTGACTTCTTTCGAAATCTCTGTCTGCCTGACTGTTGCCGTCGAAACTCATCTGAGCCGAAGCCTTTCTGCCTGTTCTTTCCACAAGGGCTTCGGGCACCTCAACCAAAAATCTCGAGGGCATATTTCTCGAAGTGGTACCGAAGAGCATACGAAGATTAGCGTGTGAGATATAAAGATTGCGCTTTGCTCTTGTGATGCCAACATAAGCAAGTCGTCTTTCCTCTTCGATATCGTCGTTGTTATACATGCTCTGAATGCCCGGGAAGATACCCTCCTCCATACCCGGCAGGAATACTACGGGGAATTCGAGACCCTTAGCCGAGTGGATAGTCATAAGCACAACAGCATCTGTCTGAGCGTTGTAATTGTCGATATCTGTCATAAGAGCAACTTCTTCAAGGAAGCCTGAAAGGGTTGCTTCCTCATTTTCCTGCTCATAGGTTTTCAAGTTGGAAATAAGTTCGTATATATTTTCTTCTCTCTCCTCACCTTTTTCTTTGTCAAGGCGGAGATGACCGAGATAATTTGTCTTGTGAATAACCTGAGTGAAAAGCTCATCGAGACTTACCTTGTCAAGGTCTTCTCTGAGCTCGTCTATCATATCGCAGAATTCCTTGAGCTTTTTGGCACTTCTCTTGAGAGCTTCAAACTCATCGGCCTGCCTGAACACCTCAAAGAGGCTTATGCCGAGACCTGTTGAGATTTCAGATGCCTTATTGAGAGTTGACTCGCCTATACCTCTTTTGGGCACATTGACAATTCGGCGCAGTCTGATGTTATCGCTTGGGTTGTTGACAACTGTAAGATATGCGATTGCATCTCTGATTTCAGCTCTCTCATAGAAACGGAAACCACCGATAATACGGTAGGGAATACCTGCTCTTACGAGGACCTTTTCTATAAAGTTGGACTGTGCATTCATTCTGTAAAGCACGGCGTGATCACTGAAGCTGAACTTACCCGAAGCAACATTTTCTTCTATGGTATCAGCTATGAATTTAGCCTCGTCGCTTTCGTCATAGGCTGTGTTGACGATAACCTTGTCACCGCCGGGATTTGATGTCCAGAGACTCTTGCCCTTACGCTTGCGGTTGTTGGAGATAACCTCGTTTGCAACATCAAGGATAGTCTGAGTTGAACGGTAATTCTGCTCAAGACGGATAATCTGACTTTCTGCATAGCGGTGCTCAAAAGAGAGGATATTTTCGATTGTTGCACCTCTGAAGCGATAGATGCTCTGATCGTCGTCACCAACAACGCAGATATTTCTGTGTCCGCCTGCAAGAAGCTCTGTGAGTCTGTACTGAGCGTGGTTGGTATCCTGATACTCGTCGACCATAATATATTTGAATTTTCTCTGATAGTATTCTCTTACATCGCTGTATTTTTCAAGAAGATTAACGGTGTTGACAATGATATCGTCAAAGTCCATAGCATCGGCTTTTTTCAGCTCTGACTGATACATCTTATAGGCCGATGCAATTTTCAGCATACGGGAATCTTTTTCTGCGGCAGCCTTTTTCTCATATTCTTCGGGAGAGACAAGATTGTCTTTTGCTCTGCTGATTTCACCGATAATAGCCTTATATGAGATTACACTGTCTGAGATATTGAGCTGTCTCTGACACTCCTTGATGAGCCTCTTTGAGTCGTCTGAATCGTAGATAGTGAAGTGCTTAGTATAGCCTAAAACCTCACCGTCACGGCGAAGAATACGCACACAGGATGAATGGAAGGTTGAAGCCCAGATATCCTTAGCCTCTTCACCGAGCATTTTTTCAAGTCTCTCTTTAAGCTCGTTTGCAGCCTTGTTTGTGAAGGTAATAGCAAGAATCTGCCAGGGTCTTGCAGGCTCAACGGAAAGCAAATCTTCTATATCAAAAAGCACATCCTCATCGCCGTCGAGATAAGCCTTCATACTTCTTAAATCTCTCGGTGACGGCTCAAAAGCACATTCGGTGCTGTTATAGGCGTTGCCGTATTTTACAATGTTAGCAATACGGTTAACGATAACAGTGGTCTTACCGCTGCCTGCACCCGCAAGAATAAGCACGGGGCCCTTCACCTGAAAAATAGCCTGCTTCTGCTTGTCGTTCATATGCTGAAAGTCTTTTTCAATTATCTTTTTTCTAAGTTCTAAAAATTCTTTATCTGCCATTATTTACCTCAAAATTTTTACATAATCATACATTTTGAATTGTACTATAAAACGCAAAAAATTACAATATCTTTTTGCTAATAAGTTGCCCTTGAAAGCCCTCAGTCCGTTTTTTGTCACAAAGTTGTTGTGTATGCTTTAAGATTTTTAACATTTGTAATTTAAGTGGTTGAAATATATTATCTGTTTTGATATAATTTATTCACAATATTTATCTTTGTGGTAACTTTTATTATAAAGCAGGTGAAAAATATGAAAACAAACTCTATGCCTGAATATCCTCTCATCTTCGTTCACGGCATGTACGGTTGGGGCGAAAACGAGGGTATCAATAAATATATCCACTATTGGGGCGCTACAAGCGGCAGTATTGCCGAATATCTCAGAAACAAGGGTTGCGAATGCTACGAGGCCTCGGTAGGTCCCGCTTCAAGTGCCTGGGACAGA
>JAGBSR010000199.1 GCA_017631745.1 Clostridia bacterium
ATAACACATTGACCATATCTGTTACGGCGGGGATAAGATCAAAGTCGGGCATTACAATTTCGCCCTCAACGCCCATTTCTGCAAGAGATTCCTCTCTTGCGATAATCTGGTCGATGAGAATTTCAATTATTGAGTCAACTCTTGAGAAGTCAAGAGGAAGGCAGGTAAGTCTGCCGCCTGATACGAGAGTTGAAAAACCGCTGTAAAGTCCGTCACCGCTTAAAAGAGTGATAGCACCGATGGGAGAAAGGCTGTGAGCTTCCATATCGGCATCGTTTTCCTCTGAGCTTTTTGCAATAGCCTCGGCAATGGATGAATTCTGTGCGCCCTGAAGTGAGAAGTAAGGAATAAGAGCACCCTTGACAGCAGTGAAATCAATATTTTCTGCCGCAATAATTACGTGGTCGCCATCTTCAAGAGAAACAGCAGCAGCTTCAAACATAGAGTCGTAGCTGTCAAATCTCTCAACATTTTCTTCCTGAAGGCCTTTTTCCTCAAGGGAGAGACATATTTTATAGACGGTATCTGAGGAGAAGGCCGACAGATTGTCTAAGGTAAACAGTTTCAACATTTTTTTAACCTCCTTTAGGTAGCAAACCAGCGGCTTGCGTTTTTATATGGATTGGTTGTGCCTTTTTTGCTGTAATATGCCTGGGGGTATCTGGGCTTTGAGTTGACAACGGCAACAGATGTGTCAACAACAGCTTTTTCCCCGGGTCTTACAAGTCTTGCCACAACAACAAATCGTGCATCCTCAAACTCGTGGGAGCAGGTTGAGAGGGTGAGAAGCTTGTCTGAGGGCAACACATCAACGCCGGTGTCATAAAGTGAGCGCTGAGCTAGCTCGTTTAAGTAAGTGGTCATCTTGCTTGCAGAGCTGAGATTTGTGAAGTAATAAGGGAAGATATATCCGTTATCACCCGAAGCATAGCCATTGGTTATAAATGCTGCGATTACTTTCCACTGATAATCCTTATATAAGGTGTTGAATGAAATGATGGGCGCTGATTTATAGCCTGCAAGTGTCTTGTACTTATCAAGGGCACCGAAAATTGTGCCGTTATTCATATGGTGACCGAAAATAACCGTGTTCATATCCAGGTGGTTATAAGACATATTGTTGAGATGAGTTACAAAGGGACAGCCGTATTTTGTTTTAGCTCCGTAGAAGTTTTTGTTGAGATATGTCTCATCGTCATCTGCCTGCACAACGGGGAGATTGAGCTTTACTCCGTCAGCTGAAAGATAGCCTACAAAGTCCTGATTTTCGCCGTAAAGCTTTGCATATTTAAGCTGTATGTTAGCAGGGAAGAGAACATTGGGATAATCAGCCTTGATCTGTGCCCACTGCTCTTCGGGAGTGAGAGGCTTGGTTGTGGTTTTATCCTTATCCTTTTTACCGTCTTCGTCACCGACAGTCTGCTGAGTGATGATAAGGCCTTCTGCTTCTTCCATTACACTGTCATTCTGTATTGAAAGGCGCCATTCGTTTAAGAGCATACCTACAGAAATAACAATGGCAACTATTGCAACTGCAAGAACGGATCTTCTGATGATTTCGTTTCTAGGAAGAGCTTTCTTTTCACCGCTGTCAATATCAACCTCTTCAACATCCTCGTCGACATAAGCGGGCAACTCCTGCTCAAACTCTTCAACATCCATTGAGTGGTTAACAGCATTATATGCCGCAAAGCTGATATCGCCGGTCTCTTCGTTTTTATAGATATCCTCCGGCGAAAGAGCATGCGCACTAACAATGGGCGGAGGAGCTGAAGCTCTTTTGATAACGGGTTTTCTTATCTTGTCGATAGACACCTCTTCAAAGTCAACTTTGCTTTCCTCTGCAAGACCTTCAGCCGTATCTTCTGTGGTGTCTTCCTTTTCCTCTTCGTCGGAGGTTTTTACCGAATCAGCAAAGCTTGCACCCACATTACCGGAAAACTTGCTGCCGTCTTTGTTTTCAAAGTCGGGACTCTGATAGAGCACTCGTGTACCGGGGTTGAAATCCTCTTTTGCAGGTGTATCCTGCATAGGCTGTGCAGGCTGAGGTGCCTGGGGATATGTGCCGTAGGGTACATAGGGAACCTGCTGAGGATATACAGTCTGCTGAGGATAAACAGGCTGACCATTCTGATCGAGAACGGGATAATAAACTACGCCCTGCTGAGGATAAGCCTGAGGCTGATTGGGATAAGATGGATTTACAGGCACATACTGATATGCGTTCTGCACCGCGGGTGCGGGGGTCTGAGCAGGCGTTGCAATCTCAGGAGGCTGCACGGCCTGTCTTACCTGCTGTCCGGGCGGCGGTGTTACCTGACGCTTCGGCCTTACGGGAAGGTCTGTCTTACGGTCGGGTACTGACACCTTGGGTATCTCTGCGCCTGACGGTAAAGTATCGTCTTCAAAAATGTTTTTCATTGTGCATTTTCCTTTATATATTATTTAGAGTGTGTCACTCTGAAAGAATCATCATTCTTAATTGATTGAAAGCGTTTGATGCGGCAACATGGCGGTTATAGTCACGGCAGTTGTCGCCTCTGTGACCTGTGAGAAGCTCCTTGACGGCTGTTTTCTTTCCGTCGGTAACGGCAATATATATTGTGCCGACCTCTTTTTCACTGCCGGGACCTGCATAGCCTGTGATGCTCACACCGTAGGTTGCATCTGCTATAAGTCTCACACCCTCTGCCATTTCTTTTGCAGTCTGCTCGCTTACGGCAGTGTACTTGTCGAGAGTTTCGGCTTTAACACCGAGAACTTTATGCTTGATATCGTTTGAATATGAAACCACACCGCAGTGGAAAATTTCCGAAGCACCTGAGATATCTGTGAGCCTCTTGGCACAAAGTCCGCCTGTGCAGCTTTCTGCAAAGGCAACAGTCTGTTTTCTTTCTGTCAGAAGCCTTGCAGTGGCTTCCTCTATGCTGTTGCAATCAATGCCGTAAACATATCTGCCGAGTCTTTTTTCAATCTCAGCAACAACGGGAGCCATAAGCTTCTCGGCTTCAGCTTCGTTTTCTGCTTTGGCGGTAACTCTTAAAAGAGCCTCGCCGCTTTTTGCATAGGGGGCAACTGTAGGGTTACTGCCCTCGAGCAAATCTTCCACCAATTCTGACATAGCGCTTTCACCTATGCCGAAGGTGCGGATAGTTTTTGAAAAGATAATTTCGTTGGTAAATTTCCTTAGGTAAGGCTCAACACTTTCGCAGTACATAGGCACCATTTCTTTGGGAGGACCCGGTAAGATGATTATTATCTTGCCGTCCTTTTCCATTATGAAGCCCGGTGCTGTGCCGTTATTGTTTTTGAGGACGATGCTGTCCTCGGGTACGAGTGCCTGTTTTTTGTTGCTTTCAGGCATCTTTATATTTTTAAGTCGGAAATAGCTTTCTATTTCTTCGAGTATTCTGTCGTCTGGGTAAAGGTCTTTGCCAAAATATTCGGCGCAGGTTTCTTTTGTCAGGTCGTCAGGAGTAGGGCCGAGGCCGCCTGTGAGAATTACAATGTCACATCTTGTAAAAGCGGTTTCAAGAGTATCGAGAAGACGTTGCTTGTTGTCGCCTACAGTGCTGTGGTGGGTTACACCGATACCGAGATTGGCAAGAGCCTTCGAGAGATACTGCACATTGGTATTGAGAATATCACCTAAAAGTATTTCCGTGCCGACACTTATAAGTTCACAGTTCATCCTATTACCTTCTTAGCTTATTGATTAATCAACAGATTCA
>JAGBSR010000200.1 GCA_017631745.1 Clostridia bacterium
ACCGAGTACGAGAACGCCACCTGCATTGGGGTGATTGATAAGACCCCTCAGAATGAGCTGTGTGGTTTTATGGTCACCACCGAGCTGACTGCAGCCATAAGGATGTGAGTAGCAAAGAGCGCCTGTCTTTTCACTGAGAGCTTTTGCAATATAATTTACACAGCCTACAGTGGGAATAATCCATATGTCGTTTCTTATACCGATATTGCCGTCTTTTCTCACATAAGCCTCAATTTCAAAAGGCTCTATGGGTGAGAGCTCCTCAAACTTCGGTGAGTACTCATAAGAGAGCAAGTCACCGAGCTTTGTCTTCATATTATGAGAGTGTACATGCTCGCCCTTTTTAATATCGCAGGTTGCTCTGCCGATGGGATAGCCGTATTTTATTACATCCTCACCCTCGTTTATGTCAAAGAGCGACACCTTATGACCAGTTTCAAGGTCAACGGCAACATTGTCTTTTTCGTTTATTCTGACAGTATCCATTCCATTGCTCCTTTAGCGCCGAGAGTTTCGATTTTGTCGTAGTATTCGGTAACGATATCTGTCATATCACTGATATCTGTAAGCCACAGTGAGCTGTCTGCAAGAATTTCTGCAATACTGCCCTGCTTCATCTTAGCCGTAACTGCTTCGTTATCGTCAGGTGTATCGTTTTTATAGAAGTAAATGAGGTATGCAAGAGCCATTGTCAGTCCCTTGGGATACTTGCCGTTTTTCTCTTTATATTCAAGAAGTGTGGGAAGATCACGCACTGCAAACTTACTTATGCAGTTAAGGACAATTGCACGCCACTTATGCTTGATGAAGGGATTTCTGAAGCGGTCAAAAACACTGTTCATAAACTTTCTGCTGTCTTCGTTGTCACCGATAGTAGGCAGAATTTCATCGTTCATAATCATATTAAGAAAAGCTGAAGCTGTTTGGTCTGCCATAGCTTCACCAACTGTTTCAATGCCCGAAAGAATTGCACCTGCAACAAGTGAAGTGTGAGCACCGTTAAGGATGCGGACTTTGATTTTTTTATAGGGCTTGGCGTCCTGAGTCCATACAACATTGAAGCCCGCCTTTTTAAGAGGCAATTCAGCCTCAAAATCACCCTCGATTACCCAAAGGTGGAATATCTCAGCTGTATCAAGAAACTTGTCATCAGGGTGCTTTTCGGCTGTTTCATCGTTAGGGTACCCTGTAACTATGCGGTCAACAAGAGTGTTTGCAAAGGTGTTTTCATTTTCGAGCCAATTCACAAAGCCCTCACTGAGATTCCAGAGCTTTGCATACTCAAGAACACACTTTTTAAGCTCATCACCGTTGTTATCTATAAGCTCAGTCGGCAGGAAAATAAATCCCTGCATATTGTTTTCATAGCGCTTATAAAGAAGCTGAGTGAGTTTTCCCGGGAAAGACTTGCAGGGTTTATCGTCGAAATTGCAAGTGTCGTCAAAGGCAATACCTGCTTCGGTTGTGTTTGAAACGATAAATCTGAAATCGGGATTATCGGCAAGAGCCATATATTCATCGAAGTTTTTATATGGGTCAACACCTCTTGAGATTGACTCAACGAGGGTGTGCTCCTGCTTGATTTCGCCATCTTCAATACCGCGAAGATAAAGGTTATATTTGCAGTCCTGAGCGTTCAGAAGCGCACACTTACCGCCGGCTCTGGGCTGAATAACAACAGCCTTGCCCTCGTAAAGGCCCTGCTTGTTCATCACGTCAAGAAAGTAGTTGAAAAAACCTCTGAGGAAGTTACCCTCACCAAACTGTATAACTGTTTCTTTCATATCAGTCACCTATTTTAATAAGAAGTTTCGCAAGTGTGCCGTTGTTGTTTCTGAGCGCTTCAAACGCATCAATAGCATTTTCCATATCATAAACACCGCTTACCATTTTCATAACATCCGCCTTACCTGTTGCTACGAGGTCGATGTTGTTGATGAAGTCATCCTTAAGAGCATTTCTGCTTCCGTGAATATTGAGCTCCTTTTTAAGGAGAATTGAATGGTTGAAGGTTGTTTCGCGCTTGCCGTTACCGATGAGAATGATGTTACCTGCAAAAGCCGCATTGTCGATACAGCCGAGGAAAGTCTCGGGAGCACCGCAAGCCTCAATGCACACATCAAAGCCGTTGCCGTTTGTGAACTCATTTGTAAATTCTTCAAGAGATTTTTCCTTTGTGTTGACAACTGCGTCTGCTCCGTACTCTGTCGCAAGAGCAAGGCGGTTATCGAGGATATCGGCAACTACAATTTTGTTGCATTTCTGCTTTGCCGCAAGAAGAGCGAAAAGACCGATAGGGCCTGCACCGATTACGAGGACATTATCCGTCTCTTTGATTTCAGCCCTTGATACAGCATGCTGTGAAATTGAGAAAGGCTCAATAAGAGCAAGCTCCTGAGCTGAAAGACCCTTACCCTTATAAATACGCTCAACGGGCATTGCGATATATTCGCAGAATGCACCGTCTCTTTGTACGCCCATTGTCTGATTGTCTGTGCAGCAGTTAACAAATCCGCGCTTGCAGGAATAGCACTCTGTGCAGTTGAAGTAGGGGTTGCAGGTTACGATATCGCCTGCTTTAAGACCTCTGTCGTTTTCGGGGATTGTAACAATCTCAGCCGAGAACTCGTGGCCCGGGATACGGGGATAAGTGGTGAAGGGCTGATTGCCTGTATATGAAGCAAGGTCAGCTCCGCAGATGCCGACATATTTAACCTTCAGAAGTGCTTCACCCTCTTTTACCTTGGGCATTGGTACTTCTCTGATTTCTATTTCATTAGGGTTTGAAATAACTATAGCTTTCATTTTATTTGTCCTCCTCTATGAATTCCTTGTTCCAGATTACACCCGTCTTAAGAGGTGCACCCTTGCAGAAAATCTTGTTTTCATAAGCATCGAGGGGGTCTGAAGTGAATTCGTCTTTATCAATAAGCTCAACAACCTCGTCATATCTGCTGTCAACGAGAACATCAATAGCTTCTTCCATATGTGACTGACGGAAGTTGATTGATGCGAAAATAAGATGATTTTCAAAGCCGAATGGCATAGTGTCATATGATACTACGGGACCGAGTGAGAAGCTGTTATATACACCGTTGCAACCGAGTACTTTGTGCTGAAAAGCAACTCTGTGCTCAATATTGGTACCGCTTGTACCCACAAACATTGTTGCTCTGCCACCGAGCATTCCGATGATTTTTTCAGCTGTCTCTTCTTCACTGAGACCTGCTGTGCACAGATAGTCAGCCTTCGCAATTTCCTTTGAGAAAACTACTTTTTTACTTTTTTCATCGCTTCTGCCAATAAAGAGAATCTTAGCATCGGGGTGATATCTTCTTATCTGGTCAGCAATAAAGAGACCTGTCATACCAAGACCGAAAACTACCGTTCTTTCAAAAACATTGTCTTTAGCGAGTTTTCTTGCCTCGGGCTCAGAACACTTATGCTTTGCCATTTCAATTCTGAACCAGTGAGCTTCACCCAAGTCTTCCATTCTTTCTCTCTGGAAGATAGCACAGGCGTAAGGGTCAGCGAAAGAGAGTCTCTTTGCAACTGAAAGAGGGAGCTTCTTTAAACCTTTATATTCCTCGGGAAGAGGTAAAAGCATATCGGGGTTGAAGTAGTTTTTATCGCAGAAAAGTCCGTCTGCACCGTCACAGCCGTATTCGAAGTATGTTTCGTCTTCTGTGTAACGGGTGGGGTCATAGCTGTCACCGCCGCGGATGAGCACTATAGCAAAGCGATTCTGTGAGGGTACCCAAACAACGCCCTCGTGACCGTTGATGAGTCTGTTTTCGCCCTCAGGGAATTTCTTTGAAAGCTTGCTGTCTCTGCCCATTTTCATAAGCTCGAAGTCTGTTCCGCAAAAGCCCTGAAATACGGGCCAAGCCTCTATGCCCTCATAGGCAGGCTCACCTCTGAGACGCTGTCTTTCAGGGTTTATAAGATTAATCTCACCGTATTTAATCGGCAAGTCTTTATCGTTCTGAAAATATGTACCAAATGTTTTCATTTTTTTACCGTTCCTTTTCAAAAAATACCAATATAATTATGAACACAACTCCCCTGTTTGTCAAGTAAATATGAGCAATTGTCACAAGAATATCTTGAAATGAACAACCACTTATGCTATCATTAATTTAAATCAAAATCCAGGAGAAACATTATGACAAAGCAAGAATATTTAAAGCATATTGATGCTGTTATCGAAAACGGCAGATATAAGGCTGATTGGAAGTCTCTTTGCAACCACAAGACTCCAGATTGGTTTATGAGAGATAAGCTCGGTGTGTTCATACATTGGGGCGTTTACAGTGTGCCTGCCTTCGGCAATGAGTGGTACCCCCGTTCAATGTACGACAAGAGAGTAAGAGAATTCGAGCACCACAGAAAAACCTGGGGCGAGCACAAGGATTTCGGCTATAAGGATTTTATTCCTATGTTCAAGGCTGAAAAATTTGATGCTGATAAGTGGGCTGACCTTTTCAGAAAAAGCGGTATCAGATATGTTATGCCTGTTGCCGAGCACCACGACGGATTTGCTATGTACGACACTCCCTTTAACCGCTGGAATGCAAATGCTATGGGACCCTGCCGTGACATTATAAGCGAAATCAAAACTGCAAGCGAAAAGGCAGGACTTACATTCTGTGCTTCGACTCACAGAGCTGAGCACTACTTTTTCCTCAACCTCGGCAGAACCTTCGACAGCGATGTAAACAACGAAAGATATGCCGACTTCTATGGCCCTGCTGTTTATCTCGAAGAGTTCAATTCAGAGAATATGGGCGGCACAACCGAAAACGCCTTTGGTACGGGTGCGAGTGAAGAATGGCTTGAAGACTGGCTTGTCCGCACCTGCGAAATCTTAGATAAATTCCAACCCTCAATCATTTATTTTGACTGGTGGATTCAGAATCACTCATTCAAGCCCTACCTCAAAAAGCTCGCTGCTTATTACTACAATAGAGCTGAGGAATGGGGCAAGGAGGTTACTATCAACCACAAGCACGAAGCATTCCCCCACACCGTTGCAACATATGATGTGGAAAAAGGTGCTCTAACAGGCATTTCTCCCCGACCATGGCAGACAGATACAGCTATAGGCAAGCGCTCATGGGGTTACACAAAGGATAATGAGTATAAGCCTGCCCGTCAGGTTATCTGCGACCTTGTTGATATCGTTTCAAAAAACGGCAACCTGCTTATCAATATCGGCCCCAAGGCTGACGGTACTATCACCGACGAAGAGACAAATGTGCTTCTTACAATGGGAAAATGGCTCGAAACCAACGGCGAAGCAATTTACGGCACTACCTATTGGAAATGGTTTGGCGAGGGCGAAGTCAATGCCGAGGAAGGCGCCTTCAAGGATACTGAAGAAAAAGGTTTCACAAGCAAGGATTTCCGTTTTACATATAAAGACGGCTATCTCTATGCTTTCCAGATGAGACCTGCAAAAGAAGCCGTTATCAAGACTCTCAGAAGAAAAGATATAAGAGATCTGCTTTTCAGTAAAATCGAGCTTTTAGGTTACGGAGAGGTCGACTTCACACGCGATGGCGAAGCACTGACTATCACCAACAACTTTGAATTCGATTCAGATCTTCCTATCTGCTATAAAATTGAATTAGACTAAAATTTAAAGCTGTCAGCGCAATATGAACTGACAGCTTTTATTATTTATTTAAAGTGTTATGGGTATACCGCCGTTTTTGCGGGACTCTTCAGCTGCAAGAGCAATATCGTGGCTGATGACGGTTGCATCGATGGTTGTAATATCCTTAAGGTCGGTAATTTCATCGCAGATAAGCTTGATAAAGCCAGACACAAGGCGGATGTCACCTTCAACGTGGCCACCCAATGATACAGGCCCGAAAGAAATGTTTTTTGGTCTTGAGCCGAAAATTCTCATTTTAAGCTTTGTGCCGTAACCGATAAGCTCACCCTTTGTGCCCACAATATGACACTCTCTGAACATCTTATCTGAAAAGCCGTTCATATTAAGCACTGCCTTAGCGCCGTTTTCAAAAGTCATTGTCACAAGCTGATGGTCGCATACATTGTTATCGCAATAATAGACACATCTGCCGTAATCGCCGTTTCTGATAGCATCAACAACATCAGCTTTGCTGTTTTTAGCCTTGCCTGTAAGCGTACGCTGCATATATTTTACGAATTTAGCCTTATAAAACGGGTCGGTAATATAAAGTCTCTCTGCATCATAAGGGCAGTTTTTCCTTGCCTTACAGCCGCCCATACATCTATCGGCAGCGCCCTGGGGTGCATTCTCTTTTCTGAAGTGTATAAGTTCACCTACCGAGCTGACGGTTTTGCATGGACTGTCAACAAACCAGGCAATAAGATCAAGGTCGTGGCAGCATTTTGCAAGTATTGACGGAGTTGATGCAAACTCATCGTGCCAGTTGCCTCTGACAAAGCTGTGAGCAAAATGGAAATAACCTACATTTTCCGTGTGGTTGATTGATACAATATCACCTATCTGACCACTTGAGATAATCTCTTTTATCTTGCCGTAATAGTTTGAATAGCGAAGCACGTGACAGATAATCAGCAGCGCACCTTTTTCTTTTGCAAGGTCGCGAAGCTCGATATATTCGGCTTTATTTCCGCTGACAGGCTTTTCAAGCAGAATGTATTTATAGCCCGTAAGAAGCGCCTGCTTGGTAATTTCATAGTGGCTTGCGTCCTGAGTGGAAATTATTAGAGCATCTGAAATAACACCTTTTGCAAAAAAGCTTTCAGTGGAAATAAACTGCTTATCTTTCGGAATAGAGAACTTGGGTGCAACATCATCGAGCGCCTGCTGAGAAATATCGCAAAGAGCAACTATCTTAGCTTTTTTTGAGTGAAAGGCTTTTATAAAGCCCATATATTCCGTGCCTCTGTTGCCAAGACCGATAACTGAAATGGTTTTCATATTTCTAATCATTTCTCACTGTTTATTTTCTCTTAAGAGCCTTCTTTTTTCTTGAAGGATACATTGCAAGTGCAGGAATATTGCGCAGATAATAGTAAAGCTCACCTAAAGAAAGCTTGCTGTACATAGTAAACGCCTTGATGTTGGGGCTGTATGTTCTGTCTATAAGCTTATCTAATATCTTCTCAAACTTAGCCGGCTGTGAAGCCTTGACAGCATATGATGAGAAGCTGTAATCAAAGTCTCTCTTTTTCATTGTATCGAAATGCTCGCTTGATTTTTTGAAGAAAGAAGCGTTTTTAAGAGCACTTGCAGAAAGGATGAGAATATCCTTATCCTTGGGTAAAACAAGACTGTCTGCCCCGTTTAAAGCTATTTCCGCACCGAAGAAATAAAACTGCTTGGCAATCATATCACCGTTCTTATTATGGCTGTGGCTGAAGGATAAAAGCTGAGGCTCTGTCTTGATGTAAGCCATAGTTTTTGTTCTCATCAGATCCCACTGACCAATAGCTTCAAAGCAGTCCTGAACTCTTACGGTAACCTGCTTACCGCCGACAGTAAATACAGCATCTTTATCGCCGCTGAGTGAGGTTATAAGAAGTGAAACGGCTGAATAGCCCTCGCCGATATTTAAAGTCTGACCGTCACATACAAGGCCGTTCATTTCACCCTGAGGCAATTTATAGCTGACGCCCGATGTGAGAATTTCTTTTGGCATAAGCTCTTTCGGAACAGATATGCCGTTTCTGAGAGTTGATTTATGCGCAGATTTATTGTCGGTAACCGCAACAGCGTTATAAGGCAGGTCAACAGGTGTGCAATTTTCCTGGGATACTTTCTTATTAATCTTCAGCGCAAAGCTTCTTATTTCATTTTTTCCCATATCAAATACGAGCTTGTTACCCTTTGCAGGTACACTGCCGATAACCATTTCATCGCCTCTGACCTCATAAGCCTCTGCAATTTCAAATGGGAACTCCAATACTGTATTTTCACAGCACTCACCTGTGTATTCACAGACACGGACAATTATATCATCAGATTCCTGAGCCTTTTTAACAGCTGATACTCTTACCTTGTCGGTGTTGATTTTCACGGCAGAGTACATATCACTAAGCTCACCGCTGTGCTTATCTGTAACAAAGGTATGCATTTTCTGACAGAATTCATCTGCTTTTGCGATGATGCGCTCTGTGTTACCGCTATGAGGATAAACGGCAAATCCGAAACGGTTAATGCCGAGATCAAGAAGATGCTGTGAGCATTCCCAACGGTAGTTATTCAGAGGTGTATGTATGCAGGTAAGTCTGAGAGTTGATGAATCGGGCTTATCCCAGCCTGTGCGTGAGTCACTGAAAATTGCAGTACCGTTGCCGTTTTTTCCATCAGTGATACCCGCCCACTTCTGTGCAGGCACCTCAAACAGCCTTTCGGTATTTGTTTTTCTCTGAGTATAGCCGAAACCGATATCGTAATCGGCGTTTTCATTTTCAGCCTTAAGACGGAATTCAGCCTTGAGCATTGAGGCCTCTTCGCGCCAGTCGATTTCGTTTTCAACGCTTACATAATCGCTTTCACTGTCAAGAGAAATAATCTGAGTGAATGTGGACTTGCCTGCCTTTCTCTCTATTCTGATACGGCAAAGAACAGGACCGTTTTCTTCTGCTGTGATTCGTGCTGCAGCAGGGTACATATAAGGCGCTCTGCTCATATCGGCAAGCTTAACCTCCCATGAGGGCCACGCATAGCTTTCCACATCGTGAAATACCGCAAGACGGATGCTTTCAGAAAGAGCCTCGTAATTTTCTTTTTTATTATAAACCGAAGCGATATCACCCTTTTCGTCGAGAGTGACTCTGATATATTTATTCTCGATTATATTTTCGCTGTATTTAAGCTCAGTTGTAAGCTCTGATTTTTCATCGCTGAACTGAACATCGTAAACTCTAATACCGCAAGAGGGCACCTGAGCCATAAAGCTGACAAGTACTCTGCCGTCTTCCTGAAGCTTCATCTGTGAGGGTGTCTCATTACCGTTGACATCAAAAACTCTCACATAAGGCTTTGCAGTGTCAGCATCAACAACAGCGCTAACTGCCTGAAAACGAAGAGCTGTGCTCTGCACGGGATTTGACACGACAACTGCAACACCCTTTACAAAGGATGTATCGATATTGCCCGAAAGAGCTTTTACGGCATTAGTGTATTCGGCTGAGAATGAGTGCATAGCCTGAACATAATCGTTGTGACTTCTCTTATAGCACTCTTCAAATGATGTGCCTGTTATATCGTCGTGGAACTGATGCAGTATAACCTTTTTCCATGCATTATCGATAATTTGCTGAGGATATTCTGCTGTGCCCTCAGCCATTGCAGCAACGGAAAATCTCTCTGCCGCATCGGCTAAAAGCTCACTTCTTCTGTTCCAGCGCTTTGTTACAGTACGGGAGGTGTAGCTGCCTGCACCGTGCTCGGTTAAAAGAAGCTCACCGTCATAAACGGGCATCTTTGCCTTAGCTTCATCAGACATATTTTCAAGCTCATCAAAAAATTCCTTTGTGGTTGAAAAAAGAACATCAGTATCCGTGGCATCATTGAGCTTAGCAGCTTTTATAATGCTTCTGACAGATGAGGGTGCAGGAGCACCGCCTCTGTCGCCTGTACCGTGATAGACAAAGGTTCTCGGATTATCATATTTTTCGGTGTTTTCGGCAAGATTTGCAAGTACATCCTTTCTTGTTCTCACATTGCGAGAAACACCTGCATAGTTACTCGGCTTAAGAGCACACCATATTCCCTTGCCGTCATTACCTGTCCATCTGCCGATATCAAAAGGCACATCAACGGAGCCGCCCCAGGTCAGCTTCTGAGTTGAAAAGCCCGTAAGACCCGAATGCGCAGCAATACTCGGAAGAGCTCTGCCGAAGCCGAAGCAGTCAGGCAGAAAGATATCATTTGACTCAACACCGAATTTTTCTCTGAAATAGCCGTTACCGTAAAGAATGTTACGGGTAAGTGCCTCGGGAGACGGAGTGTTGACATCGCCGTTTTCATAGCAAGAGCCGCAGGGGTGCCATCTGCCCTCTTTAATGTAACCCTTGAGCTTTTCAAATTCCTCGGGATAGTATTCCTCCATAAGCTCATATCTGTTACTTCCCTCAAAATTGAACTTATAGTCGGGGTACCTTCTGAAAAGAGCAAAGTTTTCCTTGAGTGTACCAGGCACAAAGGTTTTGGCTGTTTTCTCATAGGTCCAGAGCCAGCAGGTGTCAAGATGAGCTGTTGCAATTGTAAATATTTTCTTTTTATTGTTCTTCATAATTTCACCCTAATTTTCTAAATATTTTTTTCCTTTTCTATAATAATCCAAATCGACCACTTTGTCAACAAAACAAAAGCCGGAAGCATAATACTTCCGGCTGAAATTTTATAAGATTTATTACATAAGGCTGAGATAGAGCTCTTTGATTTCCTCAACGCTTGTGTCTCTGGGGTTACCGGGACGGCA
Organism: Clostridia bacterium; assembly: GCA_017631745.1. Taxonomy (GTDB): domain Bacteria; phylum Bacillota; class Clostridia; order Oscillospirales; family Acutalibacteraceae; genus UBA6857. The sequence continues at coordinate 10,452 of JAGBSR010000200.1, forward strand.
AGCATCGTCAAATGCTGACTGTGAAAGGAAGTCAATATCTTCTGCCTTAACGATTTCCTTAAGATCAGCAGGGATGCCCACATCAGCTGAAAGCTTTTTAACTGCATCAATTGCAGCCTTTCTTGCATCCTCAAGGCTCATAGCATCAACGCCCTCAACGCCCATAACTCTTGCGATATCTCTGTATTTTTCGCCTGTTTCGGGAGCATTGTATTCCATAACTGTGGGAAGGATGATAGCATTAGCAACGCCGTGAGGTGTGTCGTAAAGTGCACCGAGAGGATGAGCCATTGAGTGTACGATACCGAGGCCTACATTTGAGAAGCCCATACCTGCGATATACTGACCGAGAGCCATACCCTCTCTGCCCTCAGCTGTGTTTTCTACTGCACCGCGAAGACTGTTTGCAATGATTTCGATAGCCTTAATGTGGAACATATCGCTCATTTCCCAAGCGCCCTTAGTGATGTAGCCCTCGATAGCGTGTGTGAGAGCATCCATACCTGTGGCAGCAGTGAGACCCTTAGGCATTGAAGCCATCATATCGGGGTCAACAACAGCAACAACGGGAATATCGTGAACGTCTACGCAAACCATCTTTCTGTTGTTTTCTGCATCAGTGATAACATAGTTGATTGTTACTTCTGCTGCTGTACCTGCTGTAGTGGGTACTGCAATGATAGGTGTGCACTTATTCTTTGTGGGAGCAACGCCCTCAAGTGAACGAACATCAGCGAATTCGGGGTTTTCGATAATGATACCGATAGCCTTAGCTGTATCCATTGATGAACCGCCACCGATAGCAACGATACAGTCAGCACCGCTTGCCTTGAAAGCTTCAACACCTGTCTGTACATTTTCAATTGTGGGATTGGGCTTGATGTTTGAGTAGATATCATATGCGATTTCTGCTGCATCAAGAATGTCTGTTACTTTCTTTGTAACACCGAATTTGATGAGGTCAGGGTCTGAGCATACAAAAGCATTTTTGAAAGCTCTTGCTTTGATTTCGGTTGCGATTTCAGCAATCGCACCTTTGCCGTGATAAGATGTTTCGTTGAGTACAAATCTGTTAGCCATAATATTTCTCCTTAAAATAAATTATTTAACAATGGGATATGTATAGACAAGCTCTTCAATCCACTCGCCTTTGACGAAATCTCTGCCTCTTACAAGGATTTCGTCTTCGTATACTTCAACAACGATGCCGTCGCCTGCATCATAGTGGGTTGTCTCTGTTACACGGGGAAGATTTATGCTGTTGATGCCGCCCCAGTTATAGAAATTGCCTGCAACGAGGTCGTTGTGATAGTGTCCGTGGCAATAAAGTGAAACATTGTAGTCTTTAAGAAGAGCTGCAAATTTATCACCGCCCTGTGAAATGTCGCGGATGGGGAAATGTGCAAATACAAATGTCGGAGCACCTGCAGCCTTTGCCTCTTTAAGAACGCCCTCAAGCCATGAATACTGCTTATCGCTTACATAAAACTGCGAGGGATCACCAACCTCAGTTGAAATGCAGATAAAGTAACAGCCGTTAATCACACGATAATAATAGGGCTCATCAAGGTCTGCACCGAAATATAAGTTGTTGTTTGCTATAAAGTCGTTTCGTGATTTATCGTGGTCGCCTGCACCGTTACCAAGGTCATGGTTACCTACAACAACAAGATTATTTTCGGCAGGCATCATTGATCTGATAGCACTGTAGAAAAATACATTTTCAAGGAACTGACCGTTCATAACATTGTCGCCTGTATAAATAACAGCGTCAATATCCTTGCCGGCTTTGATGCCGTAAAGAACATCTGAAAAGTTTTCGTAGCTTTCAGGGTTATTAGTTTCAACATGAATGTCTGATACCACAACAAAGCTTGTAATAAGCTCGTCAGGATTCTGAGCCTCATATGCAACACCGTTGCCGCTAAAGGCAGGTGACATCATCATAAGAAGTGTCATAACGGTTGCCAGAAGGTCTTTAAGATACATAACGACAGTTGTAAAATCCATAATAATTTCCTTCTTTCTTTAAATCTTAGAATTAATAGTAACCAAAGCTGTCGCACATTGGAAGCTATTACCGATTAATTGTATCATATAAACATTATTTTGTAAATCATTTATATAATTTATTTTTAAATAAATAGTTTTTTATATTATCTGACCTAAAAACAAAGCAATTTTCTTCACATTTCTGCAAAGCATAATGCAATGTCTGTTGACAACGGTGAAGCAATATTATATTATTGAATTAAGAAAATAAAAGGAGAATAGAAATATGTCCAAGAAAACAAAAATCCTTCCGGGAATATTTATGGTTTTATCCCTTATATCCGCAATACTTTTCAGAACATGCAGATATAATTGGGTATTTTTGAATTCAAACTTCGGCTTTGACCTGCCGATTATATTATTTATGCCAATGGTAATTCTGACCCTTTTGTTCGGCATACTGTTCCTTCTTAATATCAACGGCAGTAAATTGTATGAACGCAAGTTTTACAAGCCTTTGCTTATAATCAGCTGTGTTTTATCATCACTTCTTTTCGTTTTTTCAGTCTCTTATGCAACCGGATGTGCTATCGACGAGATGACACAAGGCTTCACTATTTATCTTTTAAAGACTCTAAGCGAAGGTGCTGTTCTTATGGCTGTACCCTTCTTCGTGGTATTTTATCCTAAGCTTTCCTGCAAAGCAAAAAAGGCTGTGGGTGCACTTGCACTCGCTATAGCTATTCTTTTCAGCGTAAACTCCTTATGCCCGCTGACTCCCTATAAAATCACAAGTGACCCTATGGTTATTGACAACGGAAAAGAATACAGCATTGTTTTTTCAACAAACGATATCGGTACCGCTTATGCCGAATATACATATCAGGGCAAAGAATATAAGGTATATGACAACTCAGGTGGAAGACTCAACGGCGACAGTAAAATCCACAGTATAGCTGTACCTTATGAGCACCTTCGCAACAACACATACAAGATCGGTTCAACAAGAGTAATCGAGGAATTCGGCTACGGCAGCAGACTCGGTGCAAGCGTAGAATCAGAGGCGTACGAGTTCAGAATAAACGAAACCGACGAGCAGACCTGGCTTGTTATTTCAGACTGGCACTCAAAGCTTAAAAATGCATACTCGGCAATAAATAATTTCGGCACCGAATATGACGGCGTTATTCTTCTTGGCGATTCTTCACCCTCTATGGATTTTGAGCAACAGGCTGTGACAACTATAGTTGAGTTCGGCGGTCAGGTATCAGGCGGTACTATGCCCGTGCTTTATGCAAGAGGCAACCACGAAACCAGAGGCGATTATGCAAACGACCTGCCCGATGCGCTCGGACTTGAGCAGCTTTACTACACAAGCGATATCGGTCCCTATTCTTTTGTTGTGCTCGACAGCGGTGAGGATAAGGAAGATTCGCATATCGAATACGGTGGACTCAACGATTACAGCACCTACAGAGCAGATATGATTGAATGGCTTCAGGGCGTTGAGGTTGAAAATGACAAGGTTATTGCTATCTCACACTCCTGGAAGATAAGCATTGTTGAGCCTGAGCTTTCACAAATCGGTTGGGCTGAGCTTGACCGTCTCGGCACAAGACTCACACTTTCAGGCCATCAGCACGCTTGTCGCATTCTCGGTGAAAACGAAGACTACGAAAAGGAAATCAAGGAAAAATATCCCGATATTATTGCATATCTCGACGGCGGTAAAACCAATGACGGCGGTTATATTGCCTCGCTTCTGACACTAGACGAAGAAGGTTTTAACCTCAGAGCCGTTGACGATATCGGAAATGAAATTCTCAATGAGAGCTTCACCTGGTAAATGATTAAAAAATAAAAAGAGCTGACCGATATAAACAATTGGTCAGCTCTGATTTTTATATTAAATTATTAATCTACGCTTATCTGCCACTGACTGATATCTCCGCTGATGCACTCAATATCGCACTTATTATCGCAGAGCTTCACTCTTGCAAGTATATCGGGAAGAATGAGAGGTACGGTAATATTTTCTCTGACAGGTGAAAAGCTGATAGTTTTCTTCTCGTAATCCACCTTCATACCCGAAGCAGCAATAAGTGTGCTCCAACTTGACATAGGTCTTGTGTAATGGTGTCCGCACTCCCAATGGTCCCAGAAATGGCCTAATCCGAACTGGCTTGTGTGAATTGAATCAACTACAGTATCGGAAATCTCATCAAGACCGACAGACAGCGCAAGAGCAGAAAAGGCATAGCCGATGCCTGTCCAGACAGCTTCTGCCTGACAGTTTTTATAAGTGTGAATTGTTGTCTTTTTATTTTCGGGCACAGAGGCATTCACAAGCCCCTGCTCCTTATGGAAGTTTTCACGGAAAATATATTCAACCACCTGACGGACTTTCTCATTGCTGATATTGCCCTGAAGTCCCATCATTCTGAGGAACCACTCACCGTCAAGCTGATTAGTCATAAGAGATTCGTCGGTTTGCTCGCCGTTAATCCAAAGGTTATAATATTCGCCGTTCCAAAGCTTATCTTCAAGAGATTTTTTACCTTTTTCGAGGATGCTGTTCCATTTTTCCTGTTGCTCATTATCCCCCATTTTCTCTGCAATAACACCTGCAGCCTTTAATGCGGCGAGCCAGAGCACGGAAATATATGCAGAAGCACCCGAGAAATTCCAGGCGTCATAGGTGTTGCGCTTGGTATCGTAATCGGGAAGTCCGTCGCCATCGGTATCAATTTTCTCTATGGAGTCCATAGCTCTTTTCACATTATCCCAAAGAGATGTGAGATATTCTCTGTCGCCTGTGAAAAGATAGTCGCGCAGTACCATCAGCACAAACTGCATATTCATATCGACTCGGTCAAAGCCGTCGTCAGTGCTGAGCATATCAGGTCTGAAGAGATGGTGTACTCTGCCGTCTTTTCGCTGGTATTCTGCCCCCATTTTCATCTGTTTTTTCTGCAAATCAGGGAAGAGGCTGATAAGGGAATAAGAGGCGTGATAAGTAATATCCGTGGTGTGAAGTCCGCAGAAGCCAAGACCCTCCCACAAGCCGAATTTGCCGTTTTTAAGGTAAACCGAGCTCTTAACGAGGGGCGAGAGATTTGACGACCAAGAATCGGGATAGATTGCAGGCAGGTCTGTTGAATAAAGAAGGTCTGCAAAATCAACAGCCGACTTGAAAACACTGTCGTAATTATCGGCAAGGAATTTATTTGCATCAAGAGAGCTCTTATATAGATTTTCATAATAGTGACCGAGCTTTTTTCCATTTTGACTCATCTGATTCGGGAAATACCAGGTGAGAATAAAACGGATATTTTTCTTTTCACCTGGCTTGAGGGTTACCTTAGAGCAAAGAGCGCAGGCACCGAAATCTCTGCCGATTTTGAAAAGCTGTCTCATACAGCAACCAAGAAAGTCAATTTTATCCTTTCTTGAAGAAAGAAAATCAGGCTTACAGTGTTTTATGCGCCTATGCAAAGATTCACAAAGCGGATGCTTCAGATATTCCCCGCACATTAAATCAAGCTTTGCATCACTCATCAGTGCAAAATACACGGGTACATTTTTTAGCTTTGTACCTGCATCACTATCTGGTAAGCTACCCGTTTCTCTGAAACCGAAAAGAAAAGATTCCTGACTAACGCCAAAAGCTGAGCTTGCTACATACTCCTTAATAAAGCGATAATACTCCCCCGTGATATATGACTTTTCACCGTCTCCGTCAACAGAAAAGCAGAGATTACCGCAGGAGGGTGAGTCAGATTTTTTTATAGGCTCAATGTGAACACTTACGCCCTGATCAGCTTTATGAAGAGAGTTTTTATTGCCCTCTTTTTTGTTGGCAAAATCAGGCACAAGACTGCCGGCAAGGGTGATTTCAATTTCGGCATCAGTCGGATTTTCGGCAGTGAAATCAAGATAAAAGCCTGGTGTTGAAGAGATATCGCTGTTGTGGGGTACAAAAGGAGAAACCGCCTTAAGGCTGAGCTTGCAGGATAAAGCGCTGTCGGTATAATTAAGCTCACACAAAGGAAACCTGCCCTCAAACTCAATTTTTTCAACGGGTCTATTCCAGGAAAACATACGGTATGTAAAATCATCAGCATCGGTTTTCATTCCGAGCTTGCGGACAACGGGCATAGCACCCTCTTTGCTTTCGCGAACCCAGAAAGAAAGCGCACCTGCACTGCCCTCTCCGTCGTCAACCTTTTTTTCGCAGCAGCTTGTTGTTATTCTCGGCTGATTTGCCACAAGCCAATAGTGAAACTCACCGTCAGGCATCAATTCAACACTGCCGCTTCCTATACCGCCTAAAGCGATACCGCTTGAATGAGTTTTAGTTGAAATTATCTTTGCCATAGATTACCTCGTATCGGCATATAAGCCGTATTATTGATAATATTGATGATTAATAAATTTTTAAATGACTAAAGTCAAAGTTAATCATAGCTATATAATTTTAATCGGATTATTTCTTTTTACTTATAATAGCCGGTAAAATTATCGCTGATTTATTTTCGGCGTTCTGCATTTCGCGCAAGAGGATTTTCTGAAGCTTCTTCCTCACCTGCTTATAGCCCTCCTTGTCTTTAATAAGATTATGCTTTTCCTCAGGGTCGGATTTAAGGTCATAGAGATAATCTTCAATATAAATCGGTGAAGAAGACAAAGCCACGCCTGCAATATAAGTCGGCACGGAAACACTGTATTTATAGTCCTTGGTTCTGATGCTGCGGGCACATTGGCTTTCACTTATCTGAATATATACGGCATCACGGGAGGCTTTCGTTGTTAAATCAAAGCCTTTGAAATGCTCAGGCACCTTTATTCCTGCAAGGGAAAGCAAGGTGGCAGGCAAATCAATAAGACTTACCAATCTGCCGTCTTTACCGGTACCCGAATAACCTGCACCAAAAACAGTCAGTGGAATATGTGTACTCGAATCGTGGCAGGACCTCTTATATTCAAGGTTACGGGTTTTAAAATGACAGCCGTGATCACTTGTAAAAATTATTACGGTATCTTCATAAATACCCAAATCCTTCAGCTTTTCAACGAGCAATTTTATATTGTAATCTATTCTGTTTATTGCAGACAGATAGTTGGGATAATGCTCATTATAATCACCATTTAAAAATGCAAGGTCGTCGGGAATGGGATAGTTTTCAAAGTCTGCAACAGTTTCCGGGTACCCCTCGTATGATTTTTTATTGTTCTGATGATGAGGCTCAAGCTGAGATATAAACATAAAAAAGGGTTTACTGTCATCACGGCGTGAAAGATATTCCAAGGCAAAATTATTTATGCAATCAGGTCTGTAGCCCGAAAACTCAACGGCACTCCCCTTTTCGTCGTAAACAACTCCGCCCTGACCGTCGGAAGTAAACTCGAGCACATCAGCCGCACGCCAATATTTATATCCGCCTTGTCTGTCTTCAGGTATGGCTGTTTTTTCGCAGTTAAAATTGCTGTCGGTAGCAAGGTGCCATTTGCCTATATACGCCGTGTCGTACCCTGCCTCGTTGAAATAATCGGCAAGGTGAGGCATATCAGCAGGCAAAGACTGTCCGTTTTTAAAACAAGAGCACTCCGTAGCATAAACGCCCGTCTGCAAGCAAGCTCTGGCAGGGCCGCACACAGGCTGACAGGTATAGCAATCTGTAAAGACAGTACCATCTTCAGAGTACTCAGATAGATAAGGCATAATATCAGCATTAAATGTATCTGCTCTTTGCTGGTCGGTGAAATAGAAAATTATGTTTTTCTTTTTATTTTCTGACGGTACAGTGTTCATCTGCAACTTAACCTCCGTAAATTACTTATATTTTAATTTTATCTGACAGAATGAAAAAAGTCAATAAATATCGTATATCTTTGAGCCTGCCTTAAAAGTTATCAGCCGCCACAAAAGTGACGGCTGTATTATTATGTTATCTTTTAAAAGCAATTTAACTAAATAAGATTAATAATGAACTGCTCCGCAGGCACATTCGGGATTTTTGCCCATAAGCTTATAAATAAAGCAAACGATTTTCCAAATTAAGCCCATAAAGCCGTTTTTGTGGCAAAGGTCTTTACAGATTTCTGTGCCAAAATTGTTGGCTGAGCCGTAAACAGCCTGATAATCTGCACCGATTATACCTGAATAAAGGTTGATAGTGTTGTTTTCATCGGAAGCGTCTACACCGATGCTTTCGGAATATATTTTTCCGCCGTACATATTGAATGTGCAGCCGTCAGAAACATAGATACCATTACTACGAGCAGTAATTTTAATATTATACATATTGCAGACATCTGCACGGGCTGTAATACCAACATTCTTACTTATGATTTCACCATTACCCTTGCAGTCGCAGATTGAAAATGTACCGCCCTGTGGGTCTATTACAGAATAAGCATGACCTGAGTTATATTCTCTGGTAGAGGTGATTGTGTGTCCGTTAAGGCAGATGTTAGCATCGTTGAAAATTTCAAGCTGATAGTCAAGGACGATATCTTCCGCAAGGTAGAAGTTACCGCCGCCAAGGCGTTCATATTCACCGAGTATTTCTTTGGTGAGGGGAAGGAAAATAACCTGGTCACCTTCTTCGGTTGAACAGCTGTTGGACACTGAGTGCATATGTACATCAAAGTCAAAATCCAAGTCCAGAGCATATGCCATAGGCATTACCGATAAAGCAAGAATAATCGCGAGTGCGATTGAAATAAATTTTTTCATTTTCTTTTTCTCCTTTTTATAAATTATTTTTGTATATATATTTTACATCATAAAATATTCCAAGTCAATATTTTCAGGGAAATTATGTAAACAGGC
>JAGBSR010000201.1 GCA_017631745.1 Clostridia bacterium
ATGTCTGCTATTGCTTTAGCTGTATCATTGCCACCGGGAATACAAAGGGTGCACTCTGTAGTTTCGCCTTTTGCAAGAGCACCTGCATAACCGTCACAGCCTGTATAACCGCAAGCACCGCAGTTAGCACCGGGAAGACACTCACGCACCTTAACTTCTTTTTCGTCTAAAGGTACTGCAAAAACGATTGAGGCTATTGCAAGACCAAGGCCTGCGATGAGACCGATAGCTGCAACAATAACTACTGCTATAATAATTGAGTTCATCTTATTGCCTCCTTAACCGAAAATATTTTCAACGATACCCGTAAAGCCTAAGAAGGATACGGAAACAAGTGACGCTGCAACGAGTGTGATAGGAAGGCCCTGCATAAACTTGGGCACTTCACAAGAATCAAGTCTTTCTCTTACACCTGCAAACATTACCATTGCAAGCATAAAGCCGAGACCTGCACCAATTGAGTTAAACATTGACTGAGCGAAGTTGTATGAGTTATCTACGTTGAGGATAACTACACCGAGAACTGCACAGTTTGTTGTAATAAGAGGAAGATAGATACCGAGTGCATTATAAAGTGCAGGTATATACTTCTTGAGGATAATTTCTACAAGCTGAACAAGAGCAGCGATTACGAGAATGAATACGATTGTCTGAAGGTATTCAAGCTCGAACTTAACGAGTAAGAGCTGATTGATGGGGTAAGTTACCGCTGTGGCAAGAGCCATAACGAAGATAACCGCCGCACTCATACCCACTGCTGTGTTGAGCTTCTTTGATACACCGAGGAAAGGACAGATACCCAGGAACTTAGCAAGAACAAAGTTCTGTGTGAGGATAGCTGTAAGAAGAATTGAAATAAGTTCTTTTGTCATTGTCATGACTCAGCCACCTCCTTTTTATTGATTGCACAGGTTGCTGCCATAGGACAGGCCTCGCAACCTCTGAGCTCTGCTCTCTTCTTTCCTTTGCTTTCTGCAATTCTGTTAACCACAGCCATAAGTATGCCGTAAACGAAGAAACCGCCGGGAGGAAGAATAAAGATAAGCATGGGATTTTCTGAAAGGAAAGGTATGCCTGTGCCAAGGAATGTACCTGCACCGAAGATTTCACGCACAGCACCCATAAGGAAGAGAGCTGCTGTAAAACCGATACCCATACCTAAACCGTCAACAGCCGAAGCGATAACGGAGTTTTTATTTGCGAATGCCTCAGCTCTGCCGAGGATGATGCAGTTAACAACGATAAGAGGAAGATAAACACCGAGCTGCTCGTCAAGTGAGGGCAGGAAGGCTTTAACTACCATCTGTACTATTGTAACGAATGAAGCGATAATTACGATGTAAGCAGGAATTCTTACCTTATCGGGAATTACCTTGCGAAGAGCAGAGATAACTACATTTGAGCAGATAAGAACGATTGATGCCGCAAGACCCATACCGATAGCACTTTCAACAGATGTTGTGGTTGCAAGTGTGGGACAGGTACCGAGCACGAGACGAAGAACAGGGTTTTCAACTATAATGCCTTTGGTAAGCTCTTTACCTAACTTTTTCTTTTCAGCCATTAGTTTGCACCTCCTGTAATTTCTTCGTATGCTGCTGTGATTTCATTAACTGCACTTACAACAGCCTTTGATGTGATTGTTGCAGCTGTGATAGCCTGCACATTCTGACCATCGTTTGAGTTTTTGTCTACTGTAAGCTCGCCTGACTTGCCAAGGAAGCGATCCTTGAAATCAGGTTTTACGGCGTTTGCACCAAGACCGGGAGTTTCAGCGTGTGAGAGAATCTCAAGGCCTGTGATAGCACCGTCTTTGCCGATACCAACCATTACTGATACTGTACCGCCATAACCCTTAGCGCCTGCTGTGAATACATAACCGACGTCTTCACCTGCTTCGTTTGTACCGATGCAGTATGTGATGCCGCTATCGAGAGTTGTTACCTCTCCGTATTCCTTTCCCTCGGGAAGAACGAGCATACGGCTTGCCTTTTCGGTTTCAACTGCGTTAAGAGCGATTTTTTCCATTGTTACGCTGTTTGTGAATGCAAGAAGTGATGTAGCCACAAGACAGATAACAAGAAGAGCAATTGTGGGGATAAGGATTTCTTTAAGATTCATCTTTTTCATGCCTTAGCTTCCCCCTTTGCCTTTTTCTCTTTAACTGCACCAAAGGGCTTGGGAGTTGTCATATTCTCGATATGAGGAACGAGGATATTCATAAGAATGATTGAGAAAGATACACCCTCAGGAAGTGAGCCGAAAATACGGATGACCGATGTGATAAGACCGCAGCCAATACCGAAGATAATCTTGCCTTTTTTGTTGATAGGTGATGTGGAGTAGTCTGTTGCCATAAAGAAAGCACCAAGCATAAGACCGCCGCCGAGAAGCTCATAAGCAACAAAATCAATGTGACCTTTGCCTGCGAAAAGCATAAATACAGCTACTGTGCCGATGAAAGTGAAGGGAATGATGGGAGAAATAACCTTTCTTGCGATAAGGTAAAGACCGCCAATGATAAGAGCAATGGAGCAAACCTCACCCATTGAACCACCGTGCTTACCGATGAGCATATCAGTAAGTGATGGAAGCTGAGATGTCACAGTTGTGAGATTGCCACCCTGAACACCTGCAAGAGTTGCCATAGGTGTTGCTGATGTAACTGCGTCAGCACTCCAGGTGTCTGTGAAAGGTACTACCCACTTAGCCATAGCTGTGGGGAATGATGTCATAAGGATGATTCTTGCTGTCATAGCAGGGTTTACAAAGTTCTGACCGATACCGCCGAACATCTGCTTAACAACAACGATAGCAATAAGTGAACCGATAATAGCCATCCAGAAGGGAAGTGTTGCAGGCAGATTGAAAGCAAGGATAAGACCTGTTACAACTGCACTGAGGTCACCTACTGTATTGTTTCTCTTCATAACTTTTCTTGAGATGTATTCAAATACAACACAAGAAGCTACGCAAACAGCTGTGAGTACTAAAGCTCTCAGACCGAAATATACCACACACATAATAAGAGCAGGCACAAGAGCGATGATTACATCAAGCATAATGCCTGTTGTTGTTTCTTTTGAGCGCACGTGAGGTGATGCGCTTACGGTTAATTTCTTAGCCATTATTTTGCACTCTCCTCTCTGAGCACCTGCTTAGCAAGTCTCATATACTGCACAAGAGGTCTGCCTGAGGGGCAAGCGAAAGCACAGCTGCCGCACTCCATACAAACCATAGTGTTATAACTTGTGAGCTTTTCAGCATCCTTTGTTCTTGCGAAGCGCTCAATAAGAGTGGGCATAAGACTCATAGGACAAACATCAACACATTTACCGCAGCGGATGCAGTCTCTTTCTTTCTTGAAAGCAGCATCTTTTTCGTCAAAAGCGAGAAGAGCGTTGTTCTGCTTACAGATGGGAGCGTCGATATCGCAAACTGCAATACCCATCATCGGGCCGCCTGAGATAATCTTTGCAGGCTCTGTTTTAAAGCCGCCGCAATAGTCAACAATATCAGCAAAGCTTGTACCGATAGGTACACGGAGATTTTTGGGGCTTCTCACGGCACTGCCGTCAACCGTGATTGAACGGCTGACCAGAGGCTTACCTGTTTCAAGATATCTTGCGATGAATGCCGTTGAAGCTACATTCATTACAACACAGCCTACATCTGAGGGCAGCTTTCCTGGCGGTACCTTTCTGCCTGTAGCTGAAAGCACCATCATTTTTTCTGCGCCCTGAGGATATCTTGACTTAAGAGTCATAAGCTTGATAGCGTCATCTTTATCGTTATCTCTGTCTGCGATTTCCTTCATAATTTCAAAGGCCTTGGGTTTATTGTCTTCTATAGCAATAACTACCTGCTTGAAACCAAGGATATCTTTAAGAATTTCAACGCCCTTAAGAATATTCTCTGCATTTTCAATGCATTCACGGTAGTCAACTGTGATAAAAGGCTCACACTCTGCCGCATTAATAATAAGAGTGTCAATTTCTTTATCTTCGGGAATGTTAAGCTTTACATGTGTTGGGAAACCCGCACCGCCAAGACCTACAAGACCCGACTCTCTCACTGCTGCACAAAGCTCTTTTTTATTTGTAACGGTAGGAGGAGTAATACCCTCATACATTCTCATTTCGCCGTCACTTTCGATTGTGACGCCCTTTGTGATAATACCGTTAGCGAGCTTGATATCACCTACGGCTGTTACCTTACCTGATACAGTAGCGTGAATGGGCGCAGACACGAATTTGTCGCTGTCACCGATTTTCTGACCCACTGCAACCTCATCGCCCACTTTAACGATGGGGGTACAGGGTACGCCGATATGCTGCTGCATTGAAATTACAACTTTGTCAGGTATGGGCATTCTTTCCACAGGCAATTCTGCTGTGTTTTTGTTGTGGGATACACTTACACCGCCGCGGCCTTTTTTCACTGCGGTGAGTACACCTCCAACTATTTTGCTCATATTTTCAACCCCTTTGTTTTAGTTTTTATTTTTATAATCTGCTCCGCCAAATTTCCTGAGCCTCGGCATCAGTATCAGAAGCACCGAGCCTGTGACCGTACCCGTAATAAGAGCGAAAATCAGCAGATATTTACCGTAATTGATAAGTGCAAAAGTACCCGACACAACGCAGGCCGCCATAAGCTGACCGAGATTGTGCATCACCGCACCGATAATACCAAGACCGAGCCAGGAAAAAATCCTGCCCTGATATTTTATGAAAAAGCATACGCAAAGAGTACTGAGTACTCCTCCACCAAGGCTCATAAATGCACCTGTTGCCCCTCTTGTTATCAGAGCAAAAAGTGCCTTAAGCAATGTTATATACATAGCACCGGGAAGGCCCATAGTGCCTGCAATATACATTGTGATAATATTCGAAAGCCCGGGCTTTGCGCCCACGGGCAGAAACGGAATATCGGGAATAAGCATACTCTCAAGAAACGAGAGCACAAGAGCAACAGCACCAAAAATACCGAGAAGGGAGACTTTATTAGTTTTCATAGCACTCACCTTTCTCAATATGCGACACCGTCGATTTTTTCTTTGCCGTCAGCTTTAAGGATAACAACAACCTTTTGTGGCACACACGCCATTGTGTCTCCCTGATTTTTCAGCTTGCCTCTTTTTATGCAAAGCTTGTCGCCGCAATCAGAAAAGACAAAAGATACGCCGTCTTTTTCAATCAGAAGCTGACAGTAATTTTCGTTGACAGTGTAGCTTTCCGTCACTTCGCTAAGAGCTATGCTGTGGGCCCTTTCGCCATCAACATAAATCTCAGCCACAAGATTTTCACTACCTGAAAAAGAAAGCACAAACATCACAAGAGATATGACAATCAGCGACACTATAAGAATAATATCACCCTTGGTTATACTTCTTCCGATTTCACTTTTAGTATTCAAAATCAATGTCTCCTACTACGGAAATATTCATATCCTTATCAACATAAATTGCTGAAGCATTATACTTTTCAAGAAGCGGCATACTCTTTTCCTGACCAAGGATAAAGCAGGCTGTGGAAAGAGCATCTGATAAAAGTCCGCTGTCACAGACAATTGTAACACTTACAAGGTCAGTTTCGGCAGGGTACCCCTTGGTGGCATCTATTATGTGATGATATCGCTTGCCGTCTTCTTCGAAATATCTTTCATAGTCCCCCGAGGTTGAAACGAAGCCCTCATCTATTGAGAGTACTCCTAAATATTCGCCCTCCTCACGAGGATGAGCAATAGCTATCTGCCATTTGTCGCCGGCTTTGTTGTAATCGCCCCAAGCGAGAATGCTTCCGCCTACGGAGATGATAGCACCTTTTAAATCGCTCGCGTCAAAATAAGCCTTGAGCATATCGCAAGCCATACCCTTACCCACAGCACCGAGATCGATTTTCATTCCCTCAGGCAATGTGATTTCACTGCCTTTCACCTCGATTTTTCCGTAGCCGACAAATTTCATTTCATCTGCTATTTCTTCATCAGTGGGTATTCTCTGGGTTTCCTCGCCGATATTCCACAGCTGAGAAATTCCACCGACAGTAATATCAAAAGCTCCGCCGCTCAGGGCACTGATTTCTTTGCACTGCTTTATAATTTCGGCAAGATATGCCACGTTCATTGTTTTTCCCGAGTTGAGCTTTGCTATATCCGATTCACTGTCTCGCCAGGAAATCATATCGTCAAGACCGTCTATTACAGCCTTGGTGTTTACTATATCCTTAGCGGCATAGTCACCGTAGACCTTCTGAGTTACGATAGTACCCATTGCAATAGAGCTTTTCTCGCTGAAGTCAAATCTTTCGTGTCTTTGACTGTAAACGACAGCCGAAATCACGGCACTCACTAAAACGAGTACCGTAAGCACAACAGATATAAGCTTCTTTTTTGTCATTTATATCACCTATAATATAACTATAAATAATATACTATAAAAGAACACTTGTCCTTAACTTTTATATTCTATAACATATCGACACTTTTTTCAAGAGTATTTAAATATTTCTTGCCATATTTCCATTAATTTGCTATAATTGATATGCAACAAATTTCTTTATAGGAGATAAACTATGGATTTCGATATTAAAATTCCCGTAAGAGTTATCAGCGGTAAAGACTGTCTGAAAAATAATGCCCTTATGCTTAAAACATTCGGCAGTAAATGTATCATCGTAACAGGCGGTAAAAGTGCCCTTTTAAGCGGTGCTCTCGACGATATAAAATTCGCTCTCAAGCAGTGCGATATCAAGTATGAGATATACGATAAAATAGGCCCTAACCCCCGCATTGACCATTGCCACGAGGCAGGCGAAATTGCAAGAAAGTTCGGTGCTGACTTCATAGTTGGTATCGGAGGCGGCTCACCTCTTGATGCCGCAAAAGCCGTTGCCGTATATGCCACCAACCCCTCATTTTCGGCGGAAGAAATTTTCAACTTTGGCGAGCACGAAAGAAATAAGGCCCTCCCTCTTGTACTCGTCGGCACAACCGCAGGCACAGGCAGTGAAGTCGGCAGAGTAAGTGTACTGACCAACCCAGACACAGGCAGAAAAAGAAGCATCGCACCCGACGACTGTTTCCCCACTCTCACCTTTGCTGACAGCAAATACACCTGCTCGGTACCCTACAGCGTAACTGTATCAACTGCTCTTGACGCTATGGCACACGTTATCGAAGGCTATATGTCCATCAAGTGCGGAGACATCCCCACAATGTTTGGCGAAAAAGCCATCGCATTTATCTGGGAAGGTCTTAAATATCTTCACGAAACAAAAGAAAATCCTGACGAAGAGCTCAGAACAAAGCTTTATTACGGCTCACTCTATGCGGGCATAACTCTCGCTTATTGCGGCACAGCATTCCCCCACCCCTTAGGCTATATCCTCACTGAAAATTACGGTGTACCTCACGGCAAAGCTTGCACAGTGTTTATGGGCGACTTCATCGACAAGGCAGCAAAGCATTGCCCTGAAAAAACAGCGCGGGTACTTGAGATAATGAGCACTGACATTGACACCTACAAAAAGGTCATTGACGAGCTGACAGATGTAAAAGACATTTCAATGACAAAGGAAGAGATTGAAAATTACTGCAGTCGTTATGACACAGTGCCTGCAAACTTCACTTTTACTCCCGGTGGATATACAAAGGAAGAGGCCATCAGTGCATTTATAAAAAAGTTTTGCAAGTAATTCCATATAACAATTTAACCGATGGTTTCAGATATCCATCGGTTATTTTTGCGGTAGAATCATGCTTTTCTACCACCGGTAGGGTGACTTTTCACCCCATTTATGCTATATTGAGCTTGAAAGGTGATGATATTATGAACAATAAAACCACAGGCTCTTTCATCAGCGCAAGACGAAAAGAGTTATCACTTAATCAGAAGCAACTCGCCGAAAAACTCGGCGTTACAGATAAAGCCGTATCAAAATGGGAAACAGGCAGAAGTGCACCTGATATTGCTTTGCTTGAGCCTCTTGCACGCGAGCTCGGTGTGAGCGTGGTAGAAATTCTGCAAGGCGAAAAGATAGAAGAAGAAAACTTTCCTGCTGTTTCCGATGAAGTGGTTGTGACCACAATGAAAAAGGATAAGAAGAAGCTTAAAAGAGCAGTTATCATTGCCGTAAGTATTATGCTGTCAATTCTTGTATTTCTTCAGATTAATTTTTACTGTTATCACTATTTCACAACTATCCCCGAGAACGATATTACTGCTATAGAAAAACAAGCAACAGAGTATATCAAAGATTTTTCAAACATATACGAATATGAATTTCATAACGGCAAAATAGTAAAATCTGTTGAAAAAGGGAAATATCATTTTTATCTTATTGAGGGTACAAACGAAATAAACGAAAAACGCATTTACCTGTGTATATTCAGAAATGACGATGTTTTCAAAAAAAGAATCGAAGTTATAGGCGGAAGTCTCGGCATATCATACTCACCTAATGAAATCCATCATCACTGTTCAGGAGAAGGAAGTGACTACGGTTGTGTCAACTTCAATGTGTTTTACGGTTATGATATGCAGGAAAGTGAATACAGTTTTTATTACCGCGGTGTAAAATACACTGTCCCCATCGAAGATGGAATCTTTCTGCATCCCTTTGTCGATATTGACAGCAACTGGACTAATGCAAATCTTATCTACAACGACTAAAAATTTAAGCAGGCAACCTGAGTGGTTACCTGCTTTTTTCTTTTCGATTCCTTTTTTATTTTTATCCGTTAAGCTTCTCATTAAACTTCTTACCTGTACTCTTCACTGCAAGATAAACTATACACCACACAAGGAAGAATC
>JAGBSR010000202.1 GCA_017631745.1 Clostridia bacterium
CTGTAAGGTTATCGTAGTCAATAGGAGTATCGATAAGTGAAGCGGGGATACAACCGCCTGAGGGACCGCCTGTCTGAGCAGCCTTGAACTTCTTGCCACCGGGGATGCCGCCGCCGATTTCATAGATGATATCGCGGAGTGTGGTACCCATAGGAATTTCTACAAGACCTGTATTTGCGATTTTACCGCCGAGTGCGAATACCTTTGTACCCTTTGACTTTTCTGTACCCATTGAAGCGAACCATTCGCCGCCGTTACGGATAATGGCAGGGATATTAGCAAAGGTTTCAACGTTGTTTTCTGTTGTGGGTTTGCCAAAAAGGCCCTTTACTGCAGGATAGGGAGGACGGGGTCTGGGCTCACCGCGGTTACCTTCGATTGAAGTCATAAGAGCTGTTTCTTCACCGCAAACAAATGCGCCTGCACCAAGCTTGATGTGAAGGTCGAAGTCAAAGCCTGAACCGAAGATGTCCTTGCCGAGAAGGCCCATTTCCTTAGCCTGATTGATAGCAATCTGAAGTCTTGCAACAGCGATGGGATATTCAGCACGAACATAAACATAGCCCTCAGTTGCGCCTGTAGCGTAACCACAGATAGTCATTGCTTCGATAAGACAATGGGGGTCACCTTCAAGAACTGAACGGTCCATAAATGCACCGGGGTCACCTTCGTCGGCATTACATACTACATATTTCTGGTCAGCCTGATTAGCAGCTGTGAAGCTCCACTTAAGACCTGTGGGGAAACCGCCACCGCCACGACCACGAAGACCTGAGTCTTTTACAATC
Source organism: Clostridia bacterium (assembly GCA_017631745.1). Classification (GTDB taxonomy): domain Bacteria; phylum Bacillota; class Clostridia; order Oscillospirales; family Acutalibacteraceae; genus UBA6857. The sequence continues at coordinate 789 of JAGBSR010000202.1, forward strand.
TGAACTACCTGCTCGGGAGTGAGCTCTGTAAGACACTTAGCAAGAGCCTGATAGCCGTCATAAGCGATATATTCATTGATGTCTTCAGGGTTGATAACACCGCAGTTAGCAAGAGCAACACGCTTTTGCTTTCTGTAGAATGCTGTGTCGTGAAGACCTTTGATTTCTGTGGGAGTTACAGTTTCGCTGTAAAGAAGACGCTTAACCATACGGCCCTTGAGAAGATGCTCTTCAACGATTTCGGGTACATCTTCAACCTTTACTTCTGAATAGAAGCAGCCTTCGGGATAAACAATCATAATGGGGCCGAGAGCACAAAGACCGAAGCAACCTGTGCGGATAACCTGAACTTCATTTTCAAGACCTTTTGCCTTAATCTCAGCTTCCATAGCTTCGATGATTTTCTGTGAATTTGAGGAGGTACAACCGGTACCGCCGCAAACAAGCACATGGGAACGATACATATTTACTTCCTCCTTATTCTGTTACTGCGCCGATTGTATATTCTGTTACGGGTACACCGTTAACGATATGGTCGGCAACTATTTTCGCAACCTTTTCTTCAGTGAGCTGAACATAGGTTACCTTTTCTTTACCGGGTACAAGTACCTCTGCGATAGGTTCAAAACGGCACATACCGATACAGCCTGTCTGAGCTACTGTTACATTTTTGAGACCGCGCTTTGCAGCCTCATCAACAAACTTTGCCATAACAGGTCTTGCGCCTGCAGCGATACCGCAGGTTGCCATACCTACAACGATTCTGATAACCTCTGATGAATCATCGCGGGTTGTCATATTAGCTTTGGCTGCATCTCTTAACGCCATAAGTTCTTCAAGAGTTTTCATATTATTACACCTCCGTGAGTTGTTTACTGTTTTCGTTTATGTATTGCTGTATCCACATTGCAATGCTCTGCTCATTAAGAGGAACATCTCCGAGGATTTCCTTAAGCTGTCTTGTGTCAACGGTGAATTGCTTATCATCCAGCTTTCTTTTATATACAAAGTCGATGTGCAGATTCATAGTTATAAGGGAAATCATTGTCGAAGTCATATCGCCTACAGGTGTGAAATCAAGGTGATCTGTCTTAAAGTATGCTCTGACACGTGTACCCACGCCGACTTCGCTTTCTATTTCAAGTCTTCCGCCTGTCATTTCAGCGGCAAACCTGAAAAGCGGTATTCCCATTCCCACTTTTCTTGTGGTACGGGTTGTAAAGAACGGATCTCGTACATTTTCCACCTGCTCGGGAGTCATTCCCTTTCCGTTATCACTTACGCTTATAAGAAGCTCCTTATCGGATGTGTTTTCACTAAGCTCAATTTCAATGAGTGAAGCATTAGCTGATACGCTGTTCTGCGCTATATCTAACACATTCAGTGAAAGTTCTCTCATCAGTCGGTATATTTAGCAAGAATACCCTTGATGTCAGCTGCTGTGATTTTGCCGTAAACATCTTCGTTTACTGTAAGTACGGGAGCAAGACCGCAAGCACCGATACAGCGGCAGGCTGTAAGTGAATATTTACCGTCGGGTGTGCATTCCTCTGCGCCGATACCAAGCTGAGCGGAAAGCTCATCAAGAAGCTCCTGAGCTCCTTTAACATAGCAAGCAGTACCCAGACAAACTGAAATGTCATATTTACCCTTGGGAGAAAGAGCAAACTGAGCGTAGAATGTAGCAACGCCGTAAACCTTCTCAAGGGGTACATTCATACCGTTAGCAATTTTTTCCTGCACTTCAAAGGGAAGGTAGCCATAGATTGCCTGAGCTTCCTGCATTACATGCATAAGCATACTTACGTCGCCTGTGCATTCAGCAATTATAGCATCAAGTTTAGCTGCCTGTTCGGGTGTATCTTTGAACGGGATTGTGCTGATTTTCTTAAGCATTAACTTTTGTCCTCCTTTAAACGGTTTTACCGTAAAGTTTGTAAGATATGAGCTTTTAGCGTATAAGAACTCATAGTAATCTATACTAAGTTATAATAGCACAGCTTTAATAAAAAATCTATAAAAAAATCAATATTTGACGTATTAAATTATGCTTTTTTCACATTTGAACAAAAACAAGCTTTCAAAATGTACATCTTTCACAAGATAAAAGACCAGCTGTAAGGAAAACAGCAGGTCTGAATGCACTTAATAATTTTTTAATTTGTTTTCTGTGCAGGGAACTGGCTCTTGTCAAAGCCGAGCACTCTTGCTATCTGCACAGGAATCTGACGGTTCTTTATCTGAACGTCTGAAATGAAGCCCGCATCCTCAGCCGAAACATAAACAGGTACATCTGTCATATCATGAGAGCCGTGGGTGAATTTATAACCGCCCTTACCGTCAGGCTGCATTCCGCCTGTGCCGTGGTCAGCTGTAACAACAACGAGAGTTTCTCCGTCTTTCTCTGCAAACTCAAGAGCTGCGGCAACAGCCTTATCAAATTCTGCTGCTGAAAGAATCATATTATCCATATCGTTATCGTGAGCGTGTTTATCAATGCAAGCACCCTCGACCATAAGGAAGAAGCCGTCTTCGTCAGCTGAAAGAATTTCAATAGCCTTTGATGTCATTTCCTCTATAGTGGGAGTATCATGATTGTTTGTGCAGTATTTCATATCGCTGAAACTGAACTGTGCAAAGGATTTACTGCCTGCTGTCAGAGCGTTCATATCGGTTTCGCTGTCGATATAAGTATAGCCGTTGGCCGCTGTGTTTTCTTCGTTGATGCTCTCACTTGCACCGCCCCAGATAAGGTCAATGCCCGATACCAGCTGGTCATTTGAGATATCTTTCTCATTACCCCTTGCGATAGTGTGAGCTGAAAATGATGAGGGCGTAGCACCGCTCGTCTCGTCTGTTGTTACAACACCTGCAGCCATATCATTTGCTTTTGCAAGCTCACAAAGTGTGACAGGAACGCTGATATCATCAGGTGCGTAGGGTAAAAACGGATAAACAGCAACGGAATTAATCCATACTCTCAAACCTGTTGCAAGGGCTGTGCCGCCTGCGGCAGAGTCCGTAGCAGGGATGATATATGAGTCGATATCGCTTGTTGCCTTGACGGGCATCTTCTCCATTGCGAGATATCCGTCGGTTCTGTAAAGCTTGGTTGCTTCAAGGTTGTTGAAGCTCATGCCGTCGCCGATCATAAGAATAACATTTTTGTATTTGCCTTCTTCGTAATCGTCACTGATGTTGTTTGTCATACCCATAAAGCCGCATACAGCAAGAATGGCCGACACTGAAAAGGCGATGATTTTTTTAAGTACAGATAACATATTAATTTTCTCCTTTCATATCTGTTAATCTTAAATTCATTATATCACTTCACGAGACGGAATTTCAATAGTTTGCATATTTTTTTAATAAGTTGATTTATATCTGAAACTGTGATATTATGGCCTCACTAAAACGAAGAGGTAATTATATGTCAATCAGAAATAACTATAAACATACATTTTACGCTTCTTATGCAGGCTATTTTGTTCAGGCAATCATCAACAACTTCATTCCCCTTTTGTTCCTGACATTTCAAAACAGCTTCAACCTCAGCTACGACAAAATATCCTTACTGATAGTCATCAACTTCGGAGTTCAGCTCTGTGTTGACTTTCTTTCGGCCTATTTTATCGACAAAATAGGCTACCGTATAAGTGTTATAGCCGCTCACATTTTTGCAACTGTAGGTCTTGCGGGCCTTGGTATATTCCCGTTTATAATGCCGCCTTATGCAGGCATCATTCTCTCCATAATAATATATGCTGTCGGCAGCGGACTGATTGAAGTTATCATAAGCCCACTAGTTGAAGCGTGCCCCAGCGACAGCAAAGCAGGCGCTATGAGTCTGCTCCACTCGTTTTACTGTTGGGGACAGATGTGTGTGGTACTCTTTTCTACCCTGTTTTTCAATATTGCAAGTGTCGGCAACTGGCGTATACTCTCTCTTATTTGGGCCTGTGTACCGCTTGTAAACGGAATTTACTTCTGCTCGGTTCCTATCCCCGAAGTACTCAACGAAAACAAAGGTATGGGTATAAAAAATCTTTTCAGAACAAAGCTTTTTTACATCCTCGCTGTAGTTATGCTTTGCTCGGGCGCAAGCGAGCTTGCCATGAGTCAGTGGGCATCAGCCTTTGCCGAGTCAGGACTCGGTGTCAGCAAAACCTTCGGCGACCTTTTAGGCCCTTGTCTGTTTGCTGTGCTTATGGGCAGTGCGAGAGTGCTTTATTCAAAATTTTCCGGCAGAGTACCCTTGAGTAAAGCTATGACGGCAAGTGCCGTGCTGTGCACCATGAGCTATCTTGTAGCAGGACTTTCACCTTATCCTGTTGTATCGCTTTTAGCTTGCGCGATCTGCGGCTTCTCTGTCGGCATTATGTGGCCGGGTACTTTCTCCCTTGCAGCTGAGAAGATACCGACGGGTGGTACGGCAATGTTTGCTCTGCTTGCGCTTTTCGGTGACTCGGGTTGTGCAAGCGGACCTGCACTTGTGGGCAAGGCAACCACTCTTCTTGGCGACGACCTTGGCAAGGGTTTGCTGTTTGCGATAGTGTTTCCGATAGTGATGATAATTTGTGTTACGAGAATGCGGAATTCAGAAGGCGACTGATGTTTTTATGACGGGATCTCTTTGCATATATTTAAGCTGTGGCGTTACAGGTACGGCGGCTCCATAGCCGAACTTTGTTCGGCTCACCTGCTTTTGCAGGTGCAAATCGCAAAGCGATTTGATGGAGCCGCCCCTCACCTTCACCGCTTGCTCCCCCGCATACCGACATTCACAATTCCTGATTCATAATTCATAATTTTTCTTAAAACCCTTGATTTTATTATTAATATATATTATAATGTCAAAGTTAAAGAGTAAGATACTTTATTTTGGTCATGCGGTGGTGGGTCCTGTGCGACAGTACGCCGCGAACCATGTCAGGTGGGGAACCAAGCAGCATTAAGTGGAATGTCTGTGCGACACAGCTAACGCCTGCCACCGTATGACCAAGGCAATGTGTCTTACTCATTTTTAATAGTACAGACTATATTTACAGAAAGGCGGGAAATTATGTACCAGGTGCTATACAGAAAATACCGACCCAAGGTCTTCAGTGATGTTGTGGGTCAGGAGCATATAACTTCAACTCTGTCAAAAGAAATCGAGACAGGCAAGATTTCTCACGCCTACCTTTTCACCGGCTCAAGAGGTACGGGTAAAACCACCTGTGCCAAAATTCTTTCCAAAGCCGTTAACTGCCTTAACCCCGTAAACGGTAATCCCTGCAACGAGTGTGAAATCTGCAAGGGCCTCGATTCGGGCGCAATCCTCGATGTAGTGGAAATCGACGCCGCAAGCAACAACGGTGTTGACAGCATCCGCGACATCCGTGATGAAATCAACTTCACTCCCGCATCCTGTAAGTACAGAGTGTATATCATAGATGAGGTTCATATGCTTTCAATAGGTGCTTTCAATGCCCTGCTGAAAACTCTCGAAGAGCCTCCTGCACATGTTAAGTTTATTCTTGCAACCACTGAGGTGCATAAACTTCCCGTCACTATCGTTTCCCGTTGTCAGCGCTTCGACTTCAAGAGAGTTTCTCCTGAGGCTATGAAGCAGAGAATGGAATATATAGCAGACTGCGAAGGCTTCACTGCCGACGACGAGGCACTCTCCCTCATTGCGCGTATCGCCGACGGCGGTATGAGAGACGCCCTGTCACTTCTCGATCAGTGCACAGGTCACGGCAAGCATATTTCTGCAGATATTGTCTGCGAGGTTGCAGGTATGACCGGTAAGGATCATCTTTTCTCACTTGCAGATGCAACTGCTCAGGCCAATGCAGGCAAGGCTCTCGAAATCGTCAACGACCTGCACGCAAATTCCTGCGATATGGAAAGACTTTGCAGTGATCTTATCAATCACTTCAGAAATCTAATGATTGTTAAAACCGTCAAGTCTGCTTCAGAAATTCTCGTATGCACAGCTGAGGAGTTGGAGCAATACAAGACTCAGAGCGGTAAGCTAACCCTTGAAAATATACTTTACTGCATTTCACTTCTACAGGAAAGTATGGCTAATATAAAGCGTGGCGTAAACCGCAGAATTGAAATGGAAATGGCGATGATAAAGCTCGCTACTCCCAATCTTTCAAGCGACAACGAAGCTCTTCTCAGACGAATCAGCGACCTTGAGGTTAAGATTAAAACAGGAGCTGTTGCCGTTGCACCTCAGGCTGTTGCCGTACCCGAAGCTAAGCCTCAGGAAGTGCCTAAAGAGACTACAAGTGTTACCCCCTCGGTTGCTCACACACCTGACGAGTACCCTGCCGAAGAAGCAAAAGCCGAAGTACAGCAGGAAGAAAGTGCTGACAGCGAAATGCCTATCGACTGGGCTGAAGTGCTCAGTGAGCTGACTAAAACCAATATGCCCTTGTGGGGTGTACTGAGTGGCTCGAGCGCAATTATCAGAGGTGATTATGTGCTCATTAAGAGTGATAATCCTACCCTTTCAGCCTTTATCAAAACAGGCGGCAATGCGAAAGACGTAAAAGAAGCAATTATCAGAGTAACCGGCAAAAGATACCGTCTCGGACTTTACAGCGGTGCTCCCACACCGAAGATGTCTGCGCAACCTGCTGCGGCACCCAAAGACCCATTGGAAAACCTTATCAGCAGAGCCAAGGATATGGGTATAAATGTTGATGTAAATAACTGATTAAAAAATAAATCAGACGAATATAATTTAAAGGAGACTACTAAAATGAAAGCTAGAATTCCCGGCGCCCAGGGTGGCGGCCAGATGGCAATGATGAAAAAAATTCAGGAGATGCAGGCTCAGCTTGAACAGAAACAGGCTGAAATCGAAGCAAGCGAATTCACTGCATCAGCAGGCGGCGGAGCTGTTGAAGTAACAGTTACAGGCGCACACGAAGTTAAAGATATCAAGATGCAGCCCGATGTTGTTGATCCCGACGATATCGATATGCTCTCAGACCTTATTATCGCTGCAACAAACGAAGCTATGAAAAAGGCAGACGACGCTATGGAGCAGGCTATGAATGCTGCTAAGGGCGGTCTCAATCTTCCCTTCTGATGGCAGGATATAATGTAGCAACTCTGGCAAAGCTTATAGAGCAGTTTGAAAGAATGCCCGGTATCGGTCATAAGACTGCTCAGCGACTTGCCTTTTATGTGCTGAATTTAAGCAAACAGCAGGCTGAAGAATTTTCAGCCACTATACTTTCGGCTCACGAAAAGATCAAGCAGTGCACTTGTTGCTGTAATCTCGCAGAAGATGAGCTTTGTCCCATCTGCAAAAATATGGGTAGGGATCAAAGTGTTATCTGTGTAGTCGAAGACCCGAGAGATGTTTTCGCTTTTGAGCGTACTCACGAGTTCGAGGGTACATATCATGTGCTTCACGGAGTTATTTCACCTATGAACGGTGTAGGCCCTGAGGATATCACTATTAAAGAACTCCTCGCAAGAATGGCTGACGGCACTGTGCAGGAAGTTATTATGGCTACTAACCCTACAGTTGAGGGTGAAGCGACAGCTATGTATATTTCAAGACTTCTCAAGCCTATGGGCATTACTGTATCAAGGCTTGCTTATGGTGTACCTGTTGGTGCTGACCTTGAGTATGCTGATGAAGTGACCCTTACAAAAGCACTTGAAGGTCGCAGAACGTTATAATTTCGCCAGAGAATGTAAAGTTCTTTTGATTACTTTTCTTCCAAGAAAAGTAATGCCCCGCGGCGAGCGTTATATAATTATTGATTATGAATTGACCCGTTGGGTCATGAATTGGCTTCGCCATGAATTGAAGCCAAGCTTCATTAACAATAGAAAGGAGTGCTTTGTTTGGCACAGACACCACAAGACGAAAAACAAATAGTCGCCCAGAATAAAAAAGCAAGGCACGACTACTTTGTTCTTGAAACCTATGAGGCAGGTATCGAGCTTTTCGGTACCGAAGTAAAATCAATAAGAAAAGGCAGAGTCAACCTGAAAGATAGCTGGTGCAGTATCGATGACGGTGAGATTTTCGTCAAGGGTATGCACGTCTCACCCTATGAGCAGGGCAATATCTTTAACCGTGACCCTATGAGAGTCAAACGCCTTCTGATGCATAAGCGCGAAATCAACCGACTTTACGGCACTATCAAACAGCAAGGCCTTACATTGGTACCCCTGAGCATCTACTTTCTTAAAGGCAGAGCTAAACTTGAAATAGGTCTCTGCAAGGGTAAAAAGAATTACGATAAGCGTGAGGTTGCAGCTGAAAAAGATGCAAAGAGAAACATTGAGCGCAGCATGAAAGAACGTTATTAAAATTGTAAAATATACCTGTTGATTTTACAGTCAAAAGGCATATAATATATTCAGACTCGGGGACGAAAGGATTTCGACGGGGATTTTGAAGCATGATAAGCGGGTAGCGCTGTGGCAATCGCTTTAAAAGGTCACACATTTAAAATTAACTGACAATAATACAGTTTTAAAGGCTGCGTAAACGCACCCGTCTTGGTTAAGAGTACTGCGGCTTAACTAAAGGCGTCGACTAGCAGTGAACGTGTACGGCAGAGCATCCTCGTATGCCGTCACGCATCAGAGGATACTGAGCAGATAAGCCTGTCATTCGGCGTATCTGCGAGGGAATGTTAAAAGACTGACTGCACCCGGAGAAAGTTGTGTGGACGAGTTTTCGGACGCGGTTTCGATTACCGCCGTCTCCACCAAACAAGAGTCAGACGAACACCTACTACTTCTTCACAGGCGGCTTCGCCGTGAAGGTGGAACTCTGACAAAAAAGAAAGAACCAAGGTTAGAAATAGCCTTGGTTTTTTTGTTTCTGTAAGCCAATTCCTTTCGATAGAAATAGCAGAGGGAGTTTTTGTTATGGTGGTTGAGAATGTATAATATATGATGTATAATTAATTGATAACATATTGCATAAGGAGGAAAAGATATGAATGTAGAACATCCTGATAAAATTTGGTTATATAAAAACTTTAATATGGGAACAGAACTTGATATTGCTGGTTCATTTATTTATGACGGAATTCATACATTAAATCAAATGAATACTGTTAATGAAGAAACTCAACTTTTTTCGTTTCTTTATCATACTGCAGTAGGTATAGAGCGATTGCAAAAGATTATAATAGTCCTATTTGAAAATATTAATTGGGAAGAAAAAGAAAATTTTGAAAGAAATTTAATTACACACAGTCACACAGGACTTAATGATAGAATAAAAAAATTAACAAATATTAATCTTAATGAGCGTGAAAATGAATTTTTGCAATTATTAAATAGTTTTTATAATTCTGCTAGGTACGACAGATTTAATTTAACCTCAAGTTCCACAAAAGAGCGTGAATTGTTTTCTCAATATCTAAAGAAACAAATTTCTGAAAAAATAGAATATCATTATTTTACAAAACATATTCTGATAACCCCTTATGCAAAAGAAATAATAGGACGTATAATAGGGGCATTAGCAAAGAAATACTTTGATTTAGTACACAGAGGGTGCGAAAAGTCTGGAACTTTTACCTATGAATTGAGAGCAAACTCAAAAGCTGCTAAAATTTTTCTTTCCTCGTATGAGAAAAACTCATTACAAAAACAAATATCAACAGAAGAAATAGCATTAAAAGAAGTGCTTGTATATTTGAGAAATACAAAAGTAAAGCACGGCTTATTACACTATTTAGATAGTATTGAACCATTAGATATTGATATTGCTCTTTTGAATGATTATATAAACGAATTTGCAAAAGGGATAATACCGCAATCTTTGGTAGATGAAATAGAAACACTATATGAAGAAAATCAGTATTTTGATGCGCGAAGAGAAGAAATTAATATTATTGGAGACAATACAGTAGATTTTGATTTTTATGCAATACATCAGTGTTACCTGTTAATGGAAGCTTTATTACATAAAAATATGGATTGTAAAGAGTTTGCAATCCAGTTTATTGAAATATATGATTTGATAGATGAAGATGATGGGTTTGATAAATTAAAGGGGGTTCCTGAGCTTTGTAACTTGTTTATAAACGCAGAACTCAAACCTGAAACTTTTTACAATAAAATTAAACCATACTTTTCAAAATTAAAGAAAACATTCAATTATTAAATAAAAAAGCATCTTATCATCTAAGATAGGATGCTTTTGTATATTCAAACATATTAGTGAAAAAATCAAAGGGGCGAACGAAAAATCAATGAATGGTGTTTTTACTGTTATTGTTAATGAATAGAAAATAGTGTGAACAGTTTTGTTTACTAATTTAATAGCGTTATCAATCATATGCATTCCCCTTTCAATAATACTTTCTTTTTCGTTCGTTTTTATCCATTTGGACCCTGAGTCTGGTAGTACAGAAAAGGGGATGACTGTACCAAACTTATTATAATAAAAAACAAAAAATATTTCAAGCTTTTCTGTTTCCACACATTCGACAAAGCACAGACCTCCTTGTAAAATGGTATTACCAAATACAAGGAGGTCATTTTTATGTTTAATAAGAAAACCAAACTGAAGCTCACGGATTTTGAGTGTAACCTGTTAATCAACGGAATGAATGAGTTTCGCAATATGCTTCTCTCGGACGGTATCCCCACAGAAGATGTTGACGAACTGCTCCTGAAAATCATCAACCAATCTGAGCGTTAAGGGGTGATACTATGTCAGACTTTATTGAAGATTTTTACTACGGAAACATCGAGCCGCAGGAGTGTACCACCAACCTGACGGTAAAGATTAAAAAGAGCCTGAGTGAGCTTGCCGACAAAGAGGAACAACTGACATCACTCCTCGCTGATAAGGACAAAGAGCTTTTCACCGACTATGTAGCAACCTACATCAAATTTTCAAGCCTCTGCAACGCAGACAGCTTCACCGTCGGCTTCAGACTCGGAGCAAGATTCACTTACGACACTTTTATAGAAAACAAGAAAGGATGAAAATTATGGCTAACATTACATACAGACAAGTGAATGATTATATGATACCCAACCTCAGACTCCCGCCCGAAGAATCAGACATTCGCCTCGGCAAATGGGGTATGCTACACAAGGATTACCTACAAAAACACAACCCCGTCCTCTTCGCCACTCTCCTCACCCAAGGCACCCTCTACCAACACTGCGCCCACATCGACACCCAGGCTCAGCAAATGTTCAACACCCTCGTAGAGCAGATGATGAAATCCGAAAACATCACCGAGCAACTCAAATCCCAAAACCAACTCGAATGGGTGCGACGAATGCAAAACATTGAAGCACAGGCAAGAGAAATTGTTTGTC
>JAGBSR010000203.1 GCA_017631745.1 Clostridia bacterium
CATCAGACCGCACATTGCCATAAGCGAAAGCAGACCGAGAGTTTTTATCGATACGGTTTTACCGCCGGTATTAGGACCCGTGATAACAAGCGTGTCGAAGTCCTTGCCGAGCATTATATTTGTTGCAACAACCTTCTTCGGGTCAATAAGCGGGTGTCTTGCATTTCTGAGATTGATTATGCCGTCTTCATTAAGCTCGGGCACACTGGCCTTCATCTCATAGGCAAGCTTTGCCTTTGCGAAAATAACATTCAGCTCAACGGCACATTCATATGAAGCCTTAATGCCCTCATAAAATCCGCCTGCCTCCATAGAAAGCTCATAGAGTATTCTTTCCATTTCGTCGCGCTCTTTGCCCTGAAGTACCTTGATTTCGTTGTTGGCTTCAACTACTGCCGCAGGCTCAATAAACACTGTGGCACCGCTTGATGATGTGTCGTGTACGAGACCGCCGATTTCACTTTTATGCTCAATCTTTACAGGTACCACATATCTGCCGCCTCGCATTGTAACAATGCTGTCACGCAGAAACTTCTGATAATGCTGTGATTTTGTCATTTTATCAAGGTGGTCTCTTACCTTTGAAGAAGCCGCTCTGATTTTTCTTCTTATATTATACAGCTCAGGAGAAGCGTTGTCGCTCATTTCTTCTTCGCTGATAATTGCCGATGTGATTCTGTCTTCCAAAAACTTGTTAGGGCTCAGGGAATAGAACAGGCTGTCTATGCTTGTCACTACACCGCTGTTGTTATCCTTCCACTGCGAAAGTGAACGGATAACTCTCAGCACCTCTGCTATATCAAGAAGCTCTCTCATATTAAGAACTGAGCCCGCATTGGCTCTCGAGAGAGCGTTATTTACATTTTTAAGTCCGCCGAAAGAAGGTGCACCGAACTTTGCCATAAGCATATGTGCATCCGAGGTCTGATTAAGCAAAGCTTTAACAAGAGAAATATTACTTTCAGGCTGTAGGTTTTCGGCTTGCTCTCTGGCATCTTCACAGCTTGTAAACTCACCGAGTCGGCAGAGCACCTTAGGAAGCTCTAAAGCCACATAATGCTTATTCATCTTTTCATCTCCTTCTTTTTAATCATCTGCCATTGTCTTATAAAAGGCAAGGGTCTTATATTTTCTTGCAGTTATATTTATCAGATATTTTTCCGTAACCTGAGATAAGGCGTTAAGTCCCTCATCAGGCAGCTTGAAATTAAAAATTTTATCACTGTCGCTAAGACAGATATGTCTCATTGCTGAAACAGTACCGAGACTGAGTCTTGTGAGCTTCTGAGTACCCTTGCACAAATCGCAGTAAAGCTCACCGGTAAAGTGTGAAAAATACATCACATCACTTTCATATACTCCGCAATTCTGACAGTAGGCAATCTCAGGCATATAGCCTGCAATGCTGAGCATACGCAGTTCAATAACGGATTTGATGATTTTTCTGCTTCGTCTGCCTTTAGATAAAAGATAAAGGCTGTTGAGTATGAGAGAAAGAAACTCCGACGAGTCTTCTTCTCTGGGTGAAAGCTCATATGTAAGCTCGGCGAAATACTGCGCCAAGCTGAGATTTGTTATGTCGTCTCTCAGGGAAAAGAAAACCTCTTTTGCAATAGCCTCTTTTATGATATATACACCCTTCTGAGTTTTTGTGATGTATAAATCCGAGTAGCACAGAAGTCCCGTTGATGAGACATTTTTATTTTTTGGATTTCTTGCACCGTTGACAAAAGCTTTGATAACACCGTTGGAGCGTGTGAGCACCGTGACAAGTCTGTCCTGTTCGCCTGTCATAGTTTCTCTGAGTATAATACCGTCAGTTTTAATATTCATACTCTGCTCCCTTTCTTTAAACTTTAGTCTCTGCTGTAGGGCAGGTCTCCCAGAAACTCTTCGGAAATTTCCGCCTGTTCCTCCCATGGCATTTCACTTTCATAGTCACCCTGCGATGCCTTGGTATATTTCAGATAATCGCTGACACATCCCGTTTTCATAAACACTTCCCACAGTTCTTTTCTGTTCATACTTTCACCTCTCACAAAAGATAACTGCAAAGCGCCGTTTTATATAACAGCTCCTTACTAATATACTCATATCCTTTGCAGAAAATGGGGAAAGTAAACGATAAAAAAACTGTTCTATGTTATTGACAAATTTATCGGGAAAAATTTGTGCATGATTGAATGTATATTATCAATCAAGTCCGAAGTTGTGAATGAGGCCCTCTCTGTTGCGCCAGTCGTCTTTAACCTTAACCCAGCACTGAAGATTTATCTGACAGCCGAAGAACTTTTCCATGTCCTGACGGGCATAGGTTGATATTCTCTTAAGGGTTGCACCCTTTTTGCCGATGATGATGCCCTTGTGGCTTTCTCTTTCGCAATAGATTGTTGTTTCGATATCGATGAGATCCTTGTCGCTTCTCTCTCTCATCTTTTCAACTGCAACAGCAACACCGTGAGGGATTTCCTTATCGAGAAGTCTGAGCATTTTTTCTCTTACGATTTCCGATACGATAACTCTTTCGGGCTGGTCTGTGAGAGTGTCCTCGGGGAAAAAGTGCTCTGAGGGCTGAGCGAGCTTGATAAGCTCATCTGTAAGAGCATCAAGTCCGTCATTCTTCACAGCCGATACGGGCACAATAGCCTCGAAATCATAAAGCTGAGTCATATCCATAATGCGCTTCATAAGCACTGTCTTATCTTCAAGAGTATCGATTTTGTTTATAGCAAGGACAACGGGCATTTTCTGCTGCTTGAACTTTTCGATAAGTTCAAGCTCTGTTTCGCGAAGCTCACCCTCGCTCTCAATAACAAACAGACAAAGGTCCACACCTGAAATGCTGTCTGAAACAGCCTTGACCATTTTTTCGCCAAGCTTGGTTTTGGGTCTGTGAAAACCGGGAGTATCAGTGAAAACAAGCTGAGTCTCTTCTATGGTGAGAACGCCCATAATTCTTGTTCTTGTGGTCTGAGGCTTATCGGAAACGATGGCTATCTTCTGACCAAGAAGCTTGTTGAGTATTGATGATTTACCTACATTGGGTCTGCCTACAATTGCAATAAAGGCTGTCTTACTTTCTCTCATATGTTTACCTCTTTATACGGCTCAGTATTCGCCGTTTTCGTTATATAATATAAAGCTTTCAAAACCCATTCTTTTAATCGCTCTGAGATATGAAGCAGAATACTCGCTCATATCTATCACGGGGATCACCGTCTTACCCTGAAATCTTCCTGCCACGGCAGTGTACATAGACAGCACCGAAACATAATCAGTCTTCTTGTCAACGGCAACACCAAAGGGTCTGTCAGAATTGTCAACAGCTATGCCGTAATATTTGCCGGAGCTCAGAGAGCCGTAATATATATTTTCATTACCCACAGATGCATCTGTGGCTGTCTGTGAAACTATCACAAGGGCATCCTCGGGAAGCGAAGCGGTAATCTTTGAAAGTGTGTTCATAAGCATGCTGTTTCGCTGTTTGGAATTTTTCTCGCCCTCATAGGTTGCCGACGAGGCATTTTCACCGCCGGGGAACTGCAGATCTTCGAGAATGAACACACCCACACCGAAGCTGCTTATTTCACTGACAACACCTGCGAGATAATTTCTGACACTGTTTGAATAGGGATTCAGCCACGCCTTGCCGCCATTTTCGTCACTGCCGTCGAGCCAGTTGACATCGGTGCCCATATATTTTACCGCAACATCACCGTTGGCATTTGCAACTCTGC
>JAGBSR010000204.1 GCA_017631745.1 Clostridia bacterium
AGCTCAGAGAAGAATACGGTGTTTCTCCCGAGGGTATGATTGAAATAAAGGCTCTTATGGGTGACTCATCGGATAACATTCCCGGTGTTGCAGGTATCGGTCAGAAAACAGCAGGTGACCTTATTGTCAACTACGGCAATATTGACTATATCTATGAGCACATCGATGAAATCGACATCAAAAAAGGCGTTAGAGAAAAGCTTGTTGCCGGCAAAGACAGCGCGTATCTGAGTAAAAAGCTCGGCACAATTTGTTTGGAAGCTCCTGTTGATACAAATCTCGAAAGCTATAGGCTCAAAGATATAGACAGCTTCAATGCTATCAACTTCCTTGTTAAAACCGAGATGTTCGGCATTATTGAAAAGCTCGGGCTCACAAGAGAAAATATTTCTGCTCCCACCCAGGAAGAGGCAAAAGCTCTCGAGATATCGGAAGAGAGAGATTTGCCCGCACTTATGGGCGAAATCAAAAAGGCGGGCAAGGCATATTTTCTTTCAGAGTTTGACGGCAGAGATTTTATCAGAATGTATTTCACTCTGGGCGATAAGGTTATGTACGCTGAAAATAATTGTTTCGATTTTGCAGAGTTTTTCAAGATGTTCTGTGAGAGCGACTGTGAGAAGTACACTGCCGATATTAAACAGCTTTACAAATACGCCTTGAGCAAGGGTGTTGACCTTAAAAATGTCAAGGCTGATACTGCGCTTATGGGATACATTCTTAATCCTTCTGCAAATTCCTATGAGGTGAAGAGGCTTTGCGAAGAATACGGTGTCGCTTTTGCTGCGGCAGGTGAGGGCGCGGATGAAGCGGCTCTTTGCTGCGGTGCTATGCCTGAGCTTTGTGATAAGCTTTTATCTAAGATTGAAGAAAACAATCAGACAGAGCTTTTATGTGATATAGAAATTCCTCTTTCCGAAGTGCTTGCGAGTATGGAAAATATCGGCTTTCTTGTAAACAAAGAGGGCATTGAAGCCTTTGGCGAGGATATGTCAGTGAAAATCGATGAGCTGACAGAAAAGATCTACAGCGAGGTGGGTTTTGAGTTCAATCTCAATTCACCCAAGCAGTTAGGTGTGGCTCTCTTTGAAAAGCTTGGACTTCCCTGCAAGAAAAAGACAAAGAGCGGTTATTCCACCAATGCGGAGGTGCTCGAGGAATTGGCAGACGAATACCCTGTAGTGTCTGATATTCTTTATTACAGAACTCTCGCCAAGCTCAAATCAACCTATTGCGAGGGGCTTCTCAAGGTTATCGATACCGACGGAAGAATCCGTTCAACCTTAAATCAGACAGAAACCCGTACGGGCAGAATTTCGTCAACTGAGCCCAATCTTCAGAATATTCCCGTTCGCTCTGAAATAGGCAGAGAAATGAGAAAGTTCTTCGTTGCAGAAAAGGGCAGTGTACTTGTAGACGCCGACTATTCACAGATTGAGCTTCGCGTGCTTGCGCATCTGTCAGACGACGGCACAATGATTGACGCCTTCAATAAGGGTGACGACATTCATACAATCACCGCTTCTCAGGTGTTCAATATGCCCGTTCATATGGTAACTCCTCTTATGAGAAGCAGAGCCAAGGCTGTTAATTTCGGTATTGTTTACGGCATCGGCGCATTTTCTCTCAGCAAGGATATCGGCGTTACTCGAAAAGAAGCAGACAGCTACATCAAGGGTTATCTTCACCATTACAGCGGTATCAGTAAATATCTCGAGTCTGCCGTAAATGACGCCAGAGACAAGGGTTATTGCGAGACTCTCTTCAAGAGAAGACGCTATCTTCCCGAGCTTACCGCAAGCAACAAGATGCTTCAGGGCTTCGGCGAGCGAGTGGCTAAAAATATGCCTGTTCAGGGTACTGCTGCCGATATAATAAAGATTGCTATGGTAAAGGTTTACCGCAGACTTAAGGATGAAAATATGAAGTCCCGTCTCATTATGCAGGTTCACGACGAACTTCTGGTTGAGGCACCCGAAAACGAAAGAGAAAAGGCTCAGCTCATCCTTAAAGAAGAGATGGAAAATGCATGCCGTATGCAGGTGAAACTCACCGCAGATGTAAGCTTTGGCAGCGATTGGTATCAGGCCAAGGGATAAAACTTGAATGCAGAATTCAGAATGCAAATTGCAGAATTAAGGGTTGATTCACTTCTGTTTTATCCATTCTGATCCGATAAAATATAAAGTAATACTCCGCCTTTATAGCAAGTTATAAAACAATCTTTTGAAATTGCCGTAGGTTAAAATTTCGACCCGAGTGACTTCACGCAGGGAAGCTGTTAATTTAACGGAAACTGACCCGCGACCACAATTCTGCATTCTGCATTCAGCATTTTGAATTATAACAAAAAAACTACCTTTTTTAAGGTGGTTTTTTTCTTTTTTCTGTTGACTTTTTTGAAATATAAGTTTATAATATGAGTTACAAAGTGGTGAAATTACCCATAAATGAATATCGATATGGTGTGTTATGGTGAATTTTATCGAAAATCAACTGAAAGTGAAAGAGGTGGTTTTTGTGTTGATAGGCACATACGAACATAATATTGACGGCAAAAACCGTCTTTTTGTTCCTGCAAAATTCCGTGCAGTTTTAGGCAGTGAATTTATATTCAAAATCTGCCGTTCAAAATATCCGTCAGTTCAGCTTTATTCAAAGGCTCAGTTTCAGAAAGAGGTAGACGAAGCACTCAGAGGAGTTACGGCAGAGGTTCTCAGAAGAAACATAAAGGCTCAGAAATATCTCGGCACAGGCGAAGCCGTTTGTGACGCTCAGGGCAGAATAGTCCTCGGTGGAGAAACAGCAAAGCTTGCTAAGCTTGAAAAGGCCTGCATACTCACAGGCTTCGGCGATTATGTTGAGATTATGAGTCCCGAGGTTTACGAAGCTTATAATGCTTCACTTCTTGAAGCAGCAGTTGCCGAAGAAGAAGCATACTTCGCTCAGGAAGAGCTTCGCAACGAAAAGAGAAGCGAAGGCGCATATCTCGAGACAAACAGAACTGAGGAGTAAGAAAAATGGATTTTTCACATATCAGTGTTTTATATTACGAAACACTCGACGCTCTTGACATAAAGCCCGACGGCATATATGTTGACTGCACCTGCGGCGGTGCAGGTCATAGCAGGGGAGTACTTGAAAGACTCGGCGAAAACGGCAGACTTATAGCTTTCGACCAGGACCCTGAAGCCATTGAGGTTATAAAGGAAAGAATCGGGGGCGACAAAAGAGTCACAATTATCCACGACAATTTCTGCAACCTTAAAGGTGTTCTTGCAAATCTCGGCATCGATAAGGTCGACGGTATAATGGCAGACCTTGGCGTTTCATCTCATCAGCTTGATACAGCCGAAAGAGGTTTTTCATTCCACAGCGATGCACCTCTTGATATGCGAATGTCAAAGCAGGGCATGTCGGCTTATGATGTAGTCAACACATACGACGAAAGAGATATAATGCGAATCTTACGCGATTACGGTGAAGAGAAGTTCGCTTCAAGAATTGCTAGAAATATAGTTCAGTACAGAGAAGAAAAGCCCATAGAGACAACTCTTGAGCTTGCAGATATTATCAAGAACGCGATTCCCGCGGCCACAAGACGCACAGGCGGACATCCCGCCAAGAGAAGCTTTCAGGCTATCCGAATTGAAGTAAACGGTGAATTGCAGAAGCTTCAGGATACACTTGATGATATGTTTTCAGCCTTGGGTCTCGGTGGCAGACTTGCAATTATCACTTTCCATTCTCTTGAAGACAGAATTGTAAAAAAAGCTTTTCAGAATTACTGCAAAGGCTGTGAATGTCCTCCGCAGACTCCCGTCTGCATATGCGGCAAAACTCCCGAGGGTAAGCTGCCCTTCAAAAAGAAAACGGCTTCAAAAGAGGAATTAGAGGAAAATATGCGCTCGAGAAGTGCAACCCTGAGAAGCGTGGAGAAGATAAAATAAAATCGTTAAACTATAATTAAAAGGTGTGGGGAAAATGGCAGAATATGCTTATAAATACGACTTCGGCTATGAGGCTAATGCAGCTGTACAGCCGAAAGCGAAGCCACAGGTTCAGAAACAGCCTGAGCTTAAGGTAATAGTAAATCCCTTGGCAAAGGAGATTGCAAGGGAAAAAGAAGTTAATAAAATGGCTCTTAAGCTATCTGCACTTATGGCATCACTGCTTGTTATAATGTCAGTTTTCTGCTACAGCTTTGTGCTTATGAACGATGCACAGCATTCACTTACAGATGCTGAAAATCAGCTTAAGATTCATCAGGCTCAGAATGAGGAGCTCAAGGCAGAGCTTAATGCAATGGTTGCAGGTGTTGATATTGAAAAATATGCAGTTGAAAAGCTCGGTCTTATTAAAGTAAGCTCAGAAAATGAGGTTTATATCCACAACGAAACAGAAAATAAAATCGTATTTTCTGCCAAGACAGAGTAAACTCAGAGCTAAGGAACGAATATAAATCAATAGAGTGTAAAAGGGCTGTAGAAAGTTGTTGAAAATTTCTTGGCACTTTTTGAAAATATCAAGGGAGAAATCAGGTGCTTTAATGAAAGAGCTATTTCAGAAACTCACAAGAGATATATACAAAAACAGAGTCAAAAGACGCACTGATAAAAGCTTTATAAAAAGAGCTACATCGGCAATGTGCTGTCTTGTGGCTCTTATTCTCATTTTTAACTTGGGAAGCATAGGTAGCATAATGATATTCAAAGGCGAGGAATACAGTGAAATTGCTGCCGATAATCAGCTTTCAGACACAGTTCTCGACCCTATCAGAGGCACAATTTACGACAGAAATATGACTCCTCTTGCTGTGAGTACTGCGGCGTGGATACTCAGCGTAAACCCCTCTGAAATCAAGAAGAAGTTTTCTTCAAGACCCGAACATCTTGAGGATTTCTATGAGTACCTTGCCACTAATCTTTCAAAGATTCTTTCTGTTGATAAGGCAGAAACAATGGAAAAGCTCAAAAAAGAGGGCTCACTTTATCAGGTGATAAAAAAGAATGTCAGCGGCTCAGAGCGAATTGCAATGCAGGAGTTTTTCGCTGAAAAATATGTCTATGAATATCAGGCAACAGAGAGAAAGTTCTTTTTCTTTGAGTCTGTTGTTACTAAAAAAGGCAAGGTGAACGCGGCAAACTTCTTCGATTACGAGAGCAACTCAAACCGCGAATATGCCAAAGGCAACTTTGCTTCAACGGTTATCGGTGTTGTCAATGCGGATAACAAGGGCGAAACAGGCATTGAAGCTTATTATGACGAGGAGCTTCAGGGTGAAAGCGGAAGAATTTTAACTGCTACCGACGTTGCGGGCCGAGTGCTTGATACATCCTACGAGGCTTATTATGATGCTGTTGAAGGTAACGGCGTTGTGCTGACTATTGACTTTGAAATTCAGAGCTACCTTGAAAATGCCCTCAATCAGGCTTACGACAGTCTGGATTGCGACGGCGTATACGGTATTGTAATGGATGTCGATACAGGTGCAATTCTCGCTCTTTCAGATAAGCCCGACTTTGACCTCAATAATCCCCGAGTTCTCGACGACAATGTGAATACCGATACTCTTAAGGAATTTGAAAAGGGTACTGTTGAATATTCCACAGAATACAGCCGACTCCTTTATGATCAGTGGAGCAGCTTCTGTGTTACCAATAACTATGAGCCAGGCTCGAGCTTTAAGATTTTCTGCGCTGCCGCAGCTCTTGAAGAAGACATAGTAGATAATATTGACAGTAAAATTTACAACTGCACAAGCCACACATCTGTTGCAGATATAACCTATCACTGTGCTAACTATAAGGCACACGGCTCACAGTCTCTCACTCAGGGTCTGATGAATTCTTGCAATACATTTTTCATCACTCTCGGTCAGAAGCTGGGCATAGAAAAATATTACAAATACTTTGAGGCTTTCGGTTTTACAGAGAGAACAGGCATCGACCTTGCCAATGAAGCATACAGCGTAGTGCATAAGAAAGACAAAATGTCAAAGGTTGACCTTGCAAGTACCTCCTTCGGTCAGGGCTTCAGAATCAGCCCCATACAGCTTATTACTGCCACATGCGCCATTGCCAACGGCGGTGACCTTATGGTGCCTTATCTTGTGGGCAGTATAGTTGACAGCGAGGGCAATATTATAAACGAAACAGAGCCTACGGTAAAAAGAAAGGTAATATCCGAGGATACTGCTGAAAAGGTAGCTCAGATGATGACTGCCGTTGTTGATGACGGTACCGGCCGTAACGCTAAAATCAATGGCTATGCAGTTGCAGGTAAGACAGCTTCCGCTCAGAAGCTTGACGACAATGCAGACAGAGAAGTGTATGTTGCATCTTTCGTCTGCTTTGCTCCCGCTGATGACCCCGAGGTTGCAATTCTCGTCGGTGTTGATAATACTCACGACGGCTACCGAAGCGGTGGCGCTGTTGCTGCACCTATTGCAAAGCAGGTTATGGAGCCCACTCTCGAATATCTCAGTGTTGAGAGAAAATACACAGCAGAAGAGCTCAGCAAAATTTCAAAATCCACACCCGACCTTATAGGCAAAACTGTAAGCGCAGCCAAGAGCCTTGCAAGCAATCAGGGCCTGAAGGTGAAGATAGTAGGCGAGGGCGACACTGTTATTTCTCAGATGCCTGCAGCCACACAGACAATTCCTCAGGGCGGTGTAATTGTACTTTATACAGAAAAAGATTCAGGCAGTGCAAAGACGAAAGTACCCGACTTCACAGGCCTTACAGTAAGTCAGGTAAATTCACTTGCAGGCGAATATTGCCTTAACATAGTCTTCTCAGGCCCTACAAATGAGGCAGGAGTCAAGGCATATGCCCAGAGCGTTGCAAAGGGCGCAAAGGTCGACATGGGCTCAAGTGTTACCGTAACCTTTAAATCAGATAATATTATAATGGATTAATCCGGAGGATAATATGTTAGTTTCTCAGCTTTTTGATTGTGCTGATTTCAGCCGGGAAATTAAAGACAAGGAAATAAAAAACATCACCGACAACTCTCTTTATTGCAGTGAGGGTAGTGTATTCATCTGCCGAAATTCAGGTGAGAAGTATGTTAAAGAGGCCCTTGATAAGGGTGCAGTCCTTGTTGTTGCAGAAAAAAAGCTGTGCGAAAACTGCTATGTTACCGACGATGTTGCAGGTGAGTACGCCCGACTGTCTGCTGAGTTTTTCGGCAACAGCCACAAACGCCTGAGACTCATCGCCGTTACGGGTACCAACGGAAAAACCACCACCGCCAATATGCTTTACACTATTCTTACTCTCAGCGGTAAAAAGTGCGGACTTATAGGTACAGTGAAAAGTAATATCTGCGGTGAAGAGAACGAAAGCGCACTTTCCACACCCGACCCCTATGAGATGCACGGAATGTTCAGCAGACTCTGCCAATGGGGAGCTGAATACTGTATTATTGAGGCTTCCTCTCAGGGTATAAGTGAGGGCAGACTTGCAGGACTTGAGTTTTATCTCACAGTGCTGACGAATATATCTCAGGACCACCTGGATTATCACGGTACAATGGAAAATTATATTGAGAGCAAAAAGTCTATCTTTGCTCTTTCTGAGAAGTCGATTATCAATGCAGACGATGAAAAGTCTCAGGAATTTATCGGCAACAGTAAGGGAAAGGTAATAACATACTCCCTTAGTAAAAACGAAGCCGATTATATAGCAAAAAGCATCAAATTAAGAGAAGACGGCAGTGACTATGCAGTTATCGCCGATTATGCAATCCACAGAATAAAGCTCAATGTACCGGGTGAATTCAATATAATGAATTCTCTTGCGGCAGTAGCGGCTGGCGTTGAGTGTGATGTCAGCCTCGAATTCTGTGCCTATGCTCTGAAAAACTTTTCGGGCGTAAAGGGAAGAATGGAAATCGTTGATACATCGGCAGAGTACAAGGTGATAATCGACTATGCTCACACTCCCGATGCTATGAAAAAGGTTCTTCTTTGCCTTAACAGCTTTCCGCATAACCGAATTATTACAGTTTTCGGTTGCGGGGGCGAAAGAGACAAAGACAAGCGCGCACAGATGGGCGATGTGGCTCTGCAGCTGAGTGACATTGTAATAGTCACAAGCGATAACCCGAGAGGCGAGGATCCGACTGTAATTATCGACGACATACTTTCGGGAATGAAAAAAAGTAAAAAAAGCATATATATTCACGAAAACCGACGAAAAGCTATAGAATATGCCTTGAAAATAGCAGAAAAGAATGATATTATTCTTTTGGCAGGAAAAGGTCACGAGACTTATCAGCTTATCGGAGAAGACAAAATTCCTATGGATGAAAGGCAGATTGTCCGTGAATTTTTAAGTAAATAAACTGTATTAATATAAAAGAAGGGAATGTTTCAAATGAACATCACATTAGCTCTTATCATCTCTTTTGCCGTATCAATTGTTGTTACAGCGGCTCTCGGTTATGTACTCATCCCCGTGCTTCACAAGCTCAAGTTCGGTCAGAATATCTTAACCGATATAGGTCCTGCATGGCACGCTAAAAAGCAGGGTACTCCCACTATGGGCGGTATAATGTTTATCATCGGCATTATCTTTACAACAGTTCTTACAATTCTCATCTGTATCGGTGCAGGTCTCAACCCCTTCAGCGAAATGGCTGAGCTTAAAAATCAGCAGATTACACGCCTTGTTTCAGGTATTCTTATGGCTTTCTGCTTTGCACTTGTAGGCTTTGCTGACGACTATATCAAGGTTGTTAAAAAGAGAAACCTCGGTCTTACAGAAATTCAGAAGACTATTCCTCAGGTGCTTATTATTGCCGCTTATCTCGGCGGACTTATCCTTTCAAAGAGCACATCAATGTTTATTCCTTTCTACGGCAAGGTTGCTCTTGACAGCGTACCCGGCATCATCTTCTTTGTAATTTTCGGTGTATGTGTAATTTACGGCTGCATCAATGCTGTTAACTTCACAGACGGTATCGACGGGCTTTGCGGCGGTGTAACAATTCCCGTAGGTGCTGCTTTTGCAGTAATCGGCATCATTATGCACACAACCTCAGTCGGTATCCTCGGCGCGGCACTATGCGGCGGCTGTATCGGCTACTACATCTGGAACCACTATCCTGCAAAGGTTATGATGGGTGATACAGGCTCAATGTTCCTCGGCGGTATCATTGTAGCTCTCGCTTATGCAATTGAGTGTCCTCTCATTCTTCTTCCTATCGGTAT
>JAGBSR010000205.1 GCA_017631745.1 Clostridia bacterium
AGGTGCATTACAGTGCCAGCAAATCTGCACTTATCGGTTTCACCAAGGCTCTTGCCAAAGAGGTGGGACCCAGTAGCATAACCGTCAACTGCATAGCTCCGGGCTACATTGACACAAAGATGAACAGTGCCATCGACGAGGACAGTGTAAATGAAATCGTTGAGGCAACACCCATCAGCCGAAAGGGCACACCCGAAGATATCGCACCACTTGGAGTATTCCTGTCGAGTGAGAAAGCAAGCTTTATTACGGGTCAGGTTATCAGTGTTGACGGTGGATATGGAGTGTAATGCAAAAGCGACAAGCCACTTTTGTAAATGAATGTTGAAGAATGAATGATGAATAATTAATAATAGAATGAGGTCACGCTCTCGTGTGACCTCATTTTATTGCTGATTGCTTTTAGCTGTAGTGATAGTAGCAACGAGAATCTTTTTTATCTCTAAGCAATCGTCTATTAAGGACTTCCCCTCTTTTTCTGATATATATTCAGAGAGAACCAATAACCTAAGCCAATACTCCGTTTCGGAGGTTTCTTTCAGAGCAATGTGCATCTTTGCAATAAAGTCTGCTCGGCTTTGTCCGTAATTACCCTCATTGATATTAGCGCCTATGCTTGTTCCGCTTCTGACAATCTGATTTGAAATTATCTTTTCTTTCTTGGTCTGTGTTAAATATTTGTGTAGTTTTATAATTCTCGCCGCAAAGGCAATAGATTTGTCAATTAAGATATTCTCTTTCATAACAACACCTCTCTGAAAAATAATATCATAAAATAAGAATAAAATCAATCTTGGTGTGCGGTATACTTTTAATGATAGCTACCTGTTAAGCGCCATTATTCATTATTCATCAGCGAAGCGACTTCAATATTCATTATTCATTAAGAAGGAGTCACAAGTAGAATGAATAATGAAGAATGAATACTGAATAATTAATAATACAAAAAAGAAAAGTCACACTCCCGTGTGACTCCTTCTTTTTTTGGCGCGCTGTAAGGGATTCGAACCCCTGACCTTCTGGTCCGTAGCCAGACACTCTATCCAGCTGAGCTAACAGCGCAATTGGATTTAGCCTATGTATGATATCACAAAACAT
The DNA here is from genome assembly GCA_017631745.1 of Clostridia bacterium. GTDB lineage: Bacteria > Bacillota > Clostridia > Oscillospirales > Acutalibacteraceae > UBA6857. The sequence continues at coordinate 1,099 of JAGBSR010000205.1, forward strand.
TTCTGTTGTCAATACATAAAAGGAAAAAAGTTTTTATTGATTTTTACCCTCTTATATGTTATCATTTTTTTGTAATCTTAAAAATAATTAAACGGAGGCAATAACTATGAATATATGGCACGATATAAGCGCTGACAGAGTTTCAACCAAGGCCTTTGATGCTGTAATCGAAATCAGCAAGGGCAGCAAAATGAAATACGAGTTCGATAAAAAGACAGGCCTTCTCCGTCTCGACAGAGTACTGCACACATCAACCCACTACCCTGCAAACTACGGCTTTATTCCTCTGACCTATGCCGCAGACAACGACCCTCTCGATGTACTTGTCCTCTGCTCAGAAAAAATCGACTCAATGGTACTTGCAGAGTGCTACCCCATCTGTGTTATCACAATGCTTGACAGCTGTGCTGCCGACGATAAGATTATTGCTATCCATGCAGGCGACCCCACCTATAACGGCTACACCGATATTTCTCAGCTTCCCAAACACATCTTCGACGAGATGACTCACTTCTTCTCGGTGTATAAAACTCTCGAAAACAAAACAACAGTTATCGACGAAGCAAAAGGCAGAGAAGAAGCTGAAAAGATTATCGAAGAAGCAATAGAAAGATATAAAGAGTATTACGGCAAATACAAATTCCTTTAAATTTTACTGCAGCTTTCCCGTGGGAAGGTTGCTTTTTTTCTGCGCTTATTTCGCCCGTACCCCTGCAAAGAGATAAAAAAACAGCTTCGCTCTTACAAGGAACGAAGCTGTAAAATTATAATCAAATAAAGAATAAGAGTCCGATTCCGAATGCACCCATACCTAACATAAAGAAGCCTGCAAGAAGAAGTGCAAGGAAGTTAAAGAAGAACAGTGTTGCCGCACCGAGCTTCACGGGCATTGTGTTTTCTGCCTCAGAAATATTCTGCCAGCGCACATGTACGGTATCTTTAACTCTGTAGTAGGTGTCGTTTTCAAGTGAGTTTACATTCTTTGCTCTCTTAAGACCGCAGGCCTTAAGACCCAGAGCAAACTGCTTAGCCATTTTTGCATCTTTAAAGGTAATCTTGCTCACCATTCTCAGCTCATCAGCAGGCTCAACATCTCTCAGATGGCCCAGCTTAAAGCCTGTGCACCACCAATATTTGTCATAATCTCTGGTAAATTCTCTTTCCCATTCACCGTCAATATTTTCATGATATATGGTCATTTCCATTGTGGGCCAATACTCTTCTTCGGCCTTACCGTAGAATGTGAGATAGCCGGGCTCTTTATCGGAAATATCCTTTGTATAAATACCTATTTCAGCGCCGTAGAAAACATAACCGTACTGACCCTTCCAGAGCTGAACCATAAAGTCTCTGTCTTCATATGTGAAGAAAACACGGGTATAGTCGTATTCAAGGACAACATAGGGTGCTGCAAGGTCATAAAGTCTTGCATAACCGAAGGTGTCCTGCCAGCAGTCCTTGTCGTTTGTATAGAAGTAGTCGTCAACATAGCTGTACTGATAGCTGACAATCTGATTGCCTTCCATAAAATTTTTAATAAAGTTTTTGCTTGTAATTACATTTATACTGTAATAGCCTTCAATTGTCTGGCCTGCAACCTTAGCAGTAGCTGTGATAAGTGCTCTGCCGACACCCTCACCCTTTACTATGCCGTTTTCATCAATGGTCGCAACACTTGTGTCTGATGATGTCCAAGTGATAGCAGGCTGTTTTTTTACATTTGTAACCTCAGCGGTAAGCTGCATTTTCTTACCCTTTACAAGATTAATGCCTTCACCCTTGACAACAACCTCATATGCATTTTTTGCCATAACTGCGCCAACAGTATCTACACTTGTCTTTTTCACCTCAGCGGCACTCGCGCTGATTACACTGAAAGAAACTGCAATGAGTGTAATGAGAAGCAAAAGTCCGAATCTGCATAATTTTTTCATATGAGCCCTCCTGAGACTATATTTTCGGCAATATTATATACTATTGGTTTGTTTTTTTCAATGCTATTATTGAAAATTTTTCCATTTTAAAACTTTCCTTTATAAAAGAAATTATCCGAAGCACCCTTTTCAAAGCTTTCAAGGTATGTTAGAATGGTAATATATCAAAAGCAAGGTGATAAACATGATAATGAAAATGCCCTCATACTGCAAGAACTTCCGATGTATTGCGAGCAAGTGCAAGGACAACTGCTGTATCGGTTGGGAAATCTCAATAGACCCCTCCTCGGCAGAGTACTATAAATCTGTCAGCGGTGAGTTCGGCAAAGCTCTTGAACGCAACATTTCCTGCGGTGATGAGCCCTCATTTATTCTTCAGGGCGAGCGTTGCCCCTTTTTAAACAAAGAAAATCTTTGCGATATAATTATAACTCTCGGCGAAGACAAGCTTTGTCAGATTTGCCGCGACCACCCGAGATATTTTGAATGGTTTGCCGACATAAAAGAAGGCGGTATCGGACTAAGCTGTGAAGAGGCGGCAAGAATTATCCTCGGCAATAAAGAAACCTTCAGCACTTATGAAACCGATTGTGACGATGCGGGCTGCGATGATTATGAGGATTCACTTTACGAAATGCTGACCTTTGCAAGAGACGAAATCATCTCCACTCTCGAAAACAGCTCCCCGCCATTGAAAGAGCGAATCGGTGCCGTGGTTAATTATGCTTTTGAAGTTCAGTCTCTGATTGATAACTATCAGTTTGACAAGACTCCCGTCAAAGCGCAGTACCCTGCCGAAAAAACAGCCCCCGACATCAGAAGTTTCCTTGAGTCTTTCAGCAACCTTGAGCCCATTGATAATAATTGGCAGAAATATCTTCAGAATATCATTGATTCATCAGAAAGTCTGAACGAAATCAGTATCGATAACAACAAAGTTGATTTATATCTGAAAAATATTGCAGTATATTTCATATGGCGATATTTTCTCAAGGGAGTATACGATGAAGAGATAATTTCAAAAGTTATGCTGATGGCAATAAGTGTTGCAATGATAAAGCTGATGTATAAAAAAGCTCTTCTTTCAGGCGAGGCTCTTGCTCTCGAAAACTGCAGTTTGCTTGCAAAAAATTATTCCAAAGAAACGGAATACAGCGAAGAAAATCTTGAAAAAATATATAATATGGTTTATGACAACCCCGCCTTCAGAAAAGAAAACATCCTATCAATCATATAAAATAGAACCGCTCTTCTGAGCGGTTCTATTTATTTACCGAAGTGATTTATAAGTCTGTGATATTCTTCCTCAGTGATTGCAGTTACACTGCCGTGGCGAGGACCGAAATCCATATCATAGTCACTGACAGGTGTAAAGTTGTGGAAGTCCGAAGTTTCCTGCATAAAGAATCTGCCCTTGCCGTATTCATCCATAATCATCACCAATTTATCAGTGCCGTGGATTTTATACATCTCACTGCCCTCAACTCCCGACGGTGCAAGGGATACCTCGACAGGCTCATCTTTATAGGGCCCTGTGAGATTTTCACTTGTGACATAAGCGATAGTCTGCGTCTCTTCATATTTAAAATAGAGGTAATAGAGCTTTTCAGCTTCGTTATAAATAATATCACCGTCAATGGTCTGACAATATCTGCAATAAAGAGGCTTTGGAATTGTGATATTGCGGAAATCTTTTGTGTGGGCGTAGTACATACCTGCTGTATTGTGGCGTTTGGTTGAGTGGGCCCAGTAAAGCATATACATATTTTCTTTTTCGTCCCATATTGCCTGAGGCGCCCAGGCTCTTGTGGTATCGGCGAAATCCTCGCCAAGCTCACACATATCAATTATATTTTCGTCTGACCAATCGATTAAATCTTTACTTCTCCATACTACCAGCGCGTGATTGGATTCCCAACCCTCGATGCACTTCATATCCGTACCGACAATATAGTAATAGTCATCCTGACCCTTGAAGATATACGGATCTCGTACGCACTGCTTGCCTTTAGTCTGCACGATAACAGGCTGATTGCCGTTAAGGGGCGTAAAGTGATAGCCGTCGTCGCTGACAGCAAAGCATATTCTTTCCTGATGGGGTTCGTTGCCTAAAAAATAGGCGAATAGATATCTGTTTCTTTCCATAATTTTTCTCCCTTGGTTGATAAGTTGAGTATAGCAAAAGAATGAAAATAAGTAAAGTTTTTTCTGCTTTTTTTATCAGTCTGCGGTACAGGTGTGCTGCGGCTCCATACCCGAACACAGTTCGGGTCGGCTGTTCACAGCCGTGAAGCACCGCAGGGTGCTTCAATGGAGCCGCCCCCACAGCGAAAGCTGATATTTCAGACAAAAGGCGATGTGACAAACAAAAAGTAGCAGACCGAAATCTGCTACTTAATTTTTTTATCCGCCTTCGCCGGGCAGGCATTCTTTTTGCTGTCGCGCAAAAAGAATCAAAAACGCGCTGATTATTTATCACCCATTACTTCTTTAAGCGATGTTGCTAAACCTGCAAGGCCCTGAATCTCTGAGGGGATAATAATCTTTGTGGCCTTACCGTCTGCTGCAGCCTGGAAAGCTTCAAGTGCCTTGATTCTGATAACCTGATCTGATGCACCTGCTTCATTGATAAGCTTGATACCTTCTGCAGTAGCCTGCTGAACCTTGAGAATAGCCTCAGCCTGACCCTCAGCTTCAAGAATACGAACCTGCTTTTCAGCATCTGCACGAAGAATAGCTGACTCTTTTTCACCTTCTGCAAGAAGAATAGCACTCTTCTTTTCACCCTCAGCCTTGAGGATTGACTCACGGCGTTCACGCTCAGCCTTCATCTGCTTTTCCATTGCTTCCTGAATCTCTCTGGGAGGCATAATGTTCTTAAGCTCTACACGGTTGATCTTGATACCCCAGGGGTCTGTTGCTTCGTCAAGAATTGCACGCATCTTGCTGTTGATGATATCTCTTGAGGTAAGGGTCTGGTCAAGCTCAAGCTCACCGATGATATTACGAAGTGTTGTAGCTGTAAGATTTTCAATAGCTGTAAGAGGATGCTCAACATCATATGTGTACATCTTGGGGTCTGTAATCTGGAAATAGATAACAGTATCAATCTGCATTGTTACGTTATCCTTTGTAATAACGGGCTGAGGCGGGAAATCAACAACCTGCTCTTTAAGAGAAACGGTCTTTGCCACTCTCTCGATAAAAGGTATTTTAAAGTGAAGACCAACATTCCAGGTGGTCTGATATGCACCAAGTCGCTCAATAACAACAGCCTTAGCCTGCTGAACAACCTTGATGTTTTTGACAAGTATTACTATTGCCAGTAAAAATAAAATTGCAATGATCATAAATCCGAAAGGTCCCATAATTTTTTCTCCTTTAAATAAGTTTTTTTGTTTTTTATTCTTTTGGGCGTACTATAAGCTTTACACCCTCAATAGCTACAGCGGTAACAGTTTCACCTGCAGCTATTCTTTCACCGTGTTCGCTTCGCGCTGTCCACTCTTTTCCTGCGCATTTTACTGCGCCCACAGAAACGAGGTTGTCAATATCCTCAGTTACAATGCATTCTTTACCGATTACCATATCGGAATTCGTAGGCTGGTGGTGACTCTTGCTGAAATATTTTTTTGCAAGCTTTCTTGTGGGTATCAGGGTCACTATGGTAACCGCAATAAACACAACTATCTGCAACCACAGCTTACCGCCCAGAAGCGATGTAACAAGAGCCGCAAGTGCGCCGAAGGCAAACCAGATGGTCATGAGATTTACAGTGGCTGCCTCAACAATAAAAAGTACTATAATTGAAATCAGCCAGAACAGTGTCATTTCCTTCAAAATTCAACCTCCTTTTCTTTCAGGTTTTAATTCACCTGAAACTATCGACATCCGTCTAAGTCAATATTAGAATATGCCGTACGTTTTGTCAATATGTTCAGATGATTTTTCCTCATAAGATTAATCCAAATCTTTACATTTTGCCTCTTCCTCTCTTTTGTTTTCATCGGATTGTCTTAATTATACGGCAGAGGTACACAAAAATAAATGAAGTTTTCAGCAAAATAACCCTCTGTATTTTCACTTAAACAGCAAAAAAGCGCACCTCGGGGTGCGCTTTCGGATTATTTGTTTTTGCGTTTTTCATATTCGGCTTTGTCTATCTTACCCTCAGCCAGCATCTTTTCCGACCAGAGCTGCAAAGTTTCCACAGCAACGGATATTCGCTCAAGCTCACTCTGAATGTAGATGAAATCGTCTATTTCGTCGTTATCTATTTTGCCGTCGTAGGTTATCTCAACAAGGCGGTCTTTTTTGCTTTGCATAGAGTTGAGATACGCCAGCATTTCAAGCACTATCTGTGACAAGTCCTTTGTTTTGATTTCAGGCACATACTGCTGACCTATGGGACACTGATGGGAGCAGTAATGATTACAAAGATGAGGAGCCTTATAGCCCTTTGCCATTGCAAGTATATCTTCCGGGTGAGGAATAATTCGCTCGTTTTCGATTTTTTCAATTCTCTCCGGCGGTAACCCCTCAAGAATTTCACTTGCCTTTTCTCTTGTCAGATCAAGCTCTTCTCTTGTGGTGTGATATATATTCTTATTAGCTTTTACTGAAGCTCTTGCCATTTTGCTCACTCCCTGATTTTTATAGTAGCATTATACCATTTTCGCATTTTTTCGTCAAGGCACGGGCTGAGGGGGGCTGACGCGAAACCGCGAAGCGGTTTCGTGGGAGCTCTGCGAGCTCCCCGTGCCGAAATTCGGCACCATCAGCCCCCGCCTCACCGACATCTGGCTTTTAATAAATTTCATCAAACCACTTGATTATAATATATCTTTTGAGTATAATAATATTCACACTCGCTGGTATAGCTCAGTTGGTAGAGCAGCGCATTCGTAATGCGCAGGTCGCGTGTTCGAGTCACGTTTCCAGCTCCATAAGGCAGGTTGCAAAAGCAGCCTGTTTTTTATTTGACAGAAATCTCCAAATGTGTTATATTGTTGTTACAAAGTTATAAATTATGTACCAAAAATTACACATTGTAAAAAAACGCACAACGGAACGGAGGATGACAATGGCCAATAAGGAATACAGCTGTGTTAAGAAAACAAAAAAAGCCTTTGAAAACAGTCTTGCTTATCTCGCAAAGGATCATCAGCTCAATAAAATTTCCGTTAAAGAGCTTTGCGAAGTTGCCGAGCTGAGCCGAAATGCTTTTTACTTTCATTATAAGGATATCAACGACCTTATCAGCGATATAGAAGATAATATTATCAATGAGGTTGCAACTATCCTGCAGGATGTTGAAAATATAGGCTTTCCGCACAGCGTTTATGCTACCATCGACGGTTTTATAGATCTTTTCGAAGCACGCCGCGACACGGTACATATGCTTATGGATAAATCTTTTTCCACTTCATTCACCGAAAGAATGAGCAAAATGTTCAGTGAGTCCAACTATAAATACTTCAAACAGTTCAACGGTGACCGTTCAAGAGTCAGCTATGAGTTTTTCTATATTTATCTTTCCGGCGGATTTTATGATGTGGTGAGATATTGGCTCGACCATCAGGACAAGATGAGCAAAAGTGCCCTCAAAGGCCTTTGCTATGTGCTCATCAAGCGCCTTATTGTACCTGTCGACCCGGATATTAATGCTATCATCTCCCCTAAGGCCGAGTAATTTATGCAACAAAAAAGACGGTGTTACCACCGTCTTATATTTTTAAATTAATATGTGAATGTCCACTTCTCATCAAGAGCACCGCCGAAGGAAGCAAAAACCTCTTTGCCGAGGAATTTTGTAGCACCTGTACCTTCCATCGGAAGCTTGTTAATAATCTCAACAACCTTGCCATCGGGATTAACAACAACAGAAATTGTTGAACCGGGATAGTGCATATCTGCTTTAGTAAGAGTAATGGGAAGATCAAGAGAAACAAGATCAAGATAGCCGATAACAGTTGAGTTATAAGTAGGCACAGGATTTGCCATTGATGTATCTTCTACAACCATCACAATAGTATACATTGTATTTTCGCCGACTTTTTCAACCTTGGCCGAAGCAACACCGGCATCAACAGCTGAGAAGTCCTTACGTGTGGGAGGAATTACATCCCAAGGAGTAACAGCTTTTCCGTCTGCATCAGTAGCCTGACCGTTTACGAATGTGTAGTTTTCTTCGCCGCCGAATTTATCTGTAATGCTTGTGATAATATTATTGATTGTGCTGACAAAGCCCTGAGCTGTGCAATCAGTTACGCTTACATTAACAACACTTGTTCCGCTAGCTGTCATATTCTGTTCTTTTTTAACCTGATTCACGTACTTATTAACTTCAGCAACAATCTCTTCCTTTGAAAGGCTGAGAGGATCTTTAGCGGTTGGAGCTGTTGAGCTGTTATCAGTAGTTGTGTCATCAGTACCGGGAACAGTAGGCTGAGGATCGGTAGGTTCAGGAACTGTTGAAGGCTCTGTTGTTGAGGGAAGAGTGGGCTGAGGATTTGTAGGCTGAGTTGTTGATGTTACAGGGTTAACTGTATCGATAGGATTCTGAGCCTTTTTCTCTTTATATGCACCCAGCTCGAAGCCCATTACAAAAAACCAGACAGCGAGAACAACTGCAATGATAGCTTTTATTTCTTTTCTCATGATAAGCACTCCTTTAAATTGTATAAGAAATATTAAGATATTTAACAGATAAATTACATAGCAAACAAGTCGCTACTAATAAAATACTACATCATAAAGGGCCTTGTCAAGAGCAATAATAAAAATATAGAATGAATAAATCGTTAATTTACTGCTTATTAACTCTATCACCAAATAAGAAAAACAATGTTAATTTCCATGTTACAAATACGCAAAAAATTGCACAATTTCACGGGATTCACGATATATTGTGCAACTGAATATTATCTTACGCTTTGCATCGCCTCATAAGGCAATATGTTATAAATTACACCCTGGGCATCTACCATACTTACAGGAACATCCGGCAAAAGCAGATGTATGGCAGAAACAAAATCATTGCTTCTTTCTCCCGGGAAACCCGCCACAAGAGTCAGGGGCTTTCTTTTTGCTATGTGTGCCGATACGGTCAGTATGGGGTCATCGCTGAAATAAACAGCCATCTCACCCTTTTCACTTCTTGCTGTCTGATACAGTTTCTCTATTGTATCAGGCTCAATTTTATATACTCCGTCACCCTGACATAAAGGCAACACCGATACCACTTCTAATTTTGCGCCGTGCTTTTCGGCAATGGCTCTGCCTGACTTAACAAGCTGCTTCGAAGACTCCTGAGGCGTGATACAAACCAAAACAGTCTTTTCTTTTTTCATGGAAAGCTTACCTCCTTTTCCACTTTCAGTATAAAATACCAAGCTTAAAGATAACTAAAAATATCCGCAATATATAATATAATCACTGCGGGATGATTTTATGAAGGCTCGATGCCTGTTTAAGTGAAAAAGTTATTAAAGGGGTAAGCTGTGCAAGGGGGCTCCGTGAAATCGCGAAGCGATTTATGAGGATGCCCTCAGGGCATCATCGCGCCGTATACGGCGACGGAGCCCCCCTGCCGGCACGGCAAAGCCGCCGACTTTCTTGAGGGAAGCCGGCGGCATATTTTAATACATAAGATAACCTGCAAGATAAGAAAGTCCCGTTTCTGCAAGATACGCAATCAGAACTGCAATCATTGACGCGCCGCCGTTTTTAGCAAAGTGCGCTATTCTTTCTCTTACGGTTGTAAGCTTCATTGCAAGTCTGATATTTTTTACAACATAGCTTTTATAAAGCCTGTTGGCAATGAAACCGCAGATAAGATGCATCAGAAAGGTTACACCGCTGACAATCAGCGCAGGCATTATCAGCGTCTGAAGCCGAGCCATTGCTTCCGTGAGCATTGCATCGGTCATAGTCTCGATATTTGTTAAAAATGCTTCATACTCTGCTAAAAATTCTGCAAGAGCAGGTGCTGTTACAATGCTTATGCAAAGCTGAACAGTCAGCATAATTACACCTGGCTTATAAAGTCTGCGATAAAAGAACCAATAAGGCGCAAAGAAAAACGCCCCCCAGTTAAAGCTGTTTCTGCCGTTGAGATCGCTTCTTTTGAATTTATCAATATATGTCTGTGCATTGTTTCTGATAAAAGCTCCGACGGTATTGGTTTTCACACCGCAGGTTAAATCGTCGTCAGGATATGGCCCCTTGAAGATATTGGCATCGTTATTGAAAAACTCCGCACTGCCGACTGTGGGCTGCGGTTCTTTTTCTTCGGGTACGCCCTCTACCTCTGCTGAAGTGTCAAAGCCTTCTCCGACACCAACCGTAAAAGGCGGTTTATATTCAGGTACATTTTCATCAGTGCTGTTTCTTTTAGGGTCAGAGTCTTGCTGCTGTTTCATAGACTCGACAACATTTATGCCGAACATGGTGAATTTCATTCCGCAGTTACGGCAGACCTCACTGCCTGCAGGGTTGCTGTGATGACAGTTGGGACAGATAAGCTCCTCGCCTTTTTCCTCCTGATTTACAAGAGTTGAGGTCTTTACAGAAGAGCTGTTGTCAACGCTGCCCTGCCAGGTAAAATCAGTACCGTGCAGATGTGAGTTTACACATTTATTCTCTTTATCATAACAGTGACGGTGCTGAGGTGTCGCACACTCGGGGCAAACCACGATGTCTTCATTTTCAAGAAGCGGCTCATTACAGCCGTCACAAATATTTCCGTTGTATCGCATGGTGTCTCCTTAAATATATATAGTATTGCTATTGTATATCCTTTCGGGATAAAAATCAATGTTTTCATAATTAAAATTTAACAAAGTTAGTTTAAATGATGTTTAGAATACAGAAAAATATACAATAAATAAAAAAGAAGCGGCTATCCGCACCGCTCCTTTTGTAGTGACAATAGTTTTTTTGTTTATCAGAACTGACTCATAAGTTCTGCAGCAGCTTCGGGGTCGGCCTTGCTCTCGTCCAAATCCAACTCGAAAACCGCCTTGAATCCGTTGTAATTTTCAGCATAGACAATTTCGCCTTTGCTGTTAGCTGTGATAATATTATTAGTCGGGAACATACCTTCAAAAGCCATAAGCTTCACATGCTCGTTAGCAAAAACCTCTAAATCTGTATATTCAAAGAGATAATAGAGCACACCATCTTTGCTATAACCGGAAGCACTCATACCTGCACTGAAAAGTATATCAGGACGGTAACCGTCAACTACGGGTATTACCTGAATGGGGCTACCTGCCATCTGATCAAGAGCTTCACCGTCATTTCTGTATACAGCCCATACAGCATATGTTCTGTTTTCGCTTACCATAGGACCGTCTTCTTCATAAGAATAGAAATCCTCACCAAGAGCTGTTCCCATAAAGGTTAAACTGTACACTTCGCCTTTTACAGTTACGGGTTCAAATCCGCTTTCTTCAAACAAGACAGCAAGCTCTTTTTCGCCAACGCCCTCAGCTACCTGAGATGCCGACAAAAGAGAAATAACCGCATAAGCACCTACAGACAAAGCAAGTATAGCCACAATAACTAAAACAGCTACTTTTAAAGGTCTTTTGTTGTGAGACATTAAATCGTCCTTTCTGTGTGCCGCCCTTAATATCTCAACAGTGTTTTCCTCGAAGTTTTCTGCAAAACGGATGTCGGAAAGTTCTTCTTTGTATTTATCTTTAAAAGTCATAATTCGAAGTCTCCTTTCAACATAGTTTTTAAAATGTTTCTTCCTCTGGAAAGCCGTGTTCCTACTGTTGCACGCGGCAGACTTAAAATTGATGCTATCTCCTTAATGGAGTAGTCTTCATAATAATACAAGTGAATTATAGTGCGGTATTTTTCCTCGAGACTCATAACGCACTGCAAAACCTCATTATTGTTTTGCTCATAGGGGATATCCTCATAAATGGGCAGATTTTTCCTACCTTTTGCTTTAAGCATATTTTTTGATATGTTTATAGTCACTCTCAGAAGCCACGCCTTTTCGTGGTTAGCATCTTTGAAATCAGGTGCTTTCTGAATATATTTCACAAAAGCATCCTGAACTGCATCTTCTGAATCGGGTACTGACCCTAAAATTGAGTAGGCCGCATTGAGCATTGACCTGCTGTAGGTTTTAACTGCCATTTCTATGTATTCATCACCGGTCAAAGAATACATCTTTAAAACCTCCTTTCACTTATAAAACAACTGAAAGTGTCGAAATTTTTCATATTGCTCAAAAATTTTATTAAAAATGGCGGGTAGGGAGTTTCCTACACCGCCAAAGTTTGTCGCGTTACAATATAATCTTTTTTATCGCTCGCCGCGGGGCATTACTTTTTGCTGTCGCGCAAAAAGTAATCAAAAACGCGCTGTTAATTTAGGGAAGCACAAAGCCGCACTTCTTCATAACCTTGCTGAGAGTTCTGTCTGCAACTCTTGATGCAGTAGCCGCACCCTTGGCTGCAACCTCTTTGAGGTACGCCTGATCCTTCATATACATCTCATATCTTTCGCGTACGGGACGAAGCTCTTCAACAACAGCCTCACCTACCGCATTCTTGAAGTCACCGTAGCCCTTGCCTGCAAACTCTCTTTCAATCTGCTCATATGAAAGATTTGTACAGCAGGAATAGATGCCCATAAGATTGTTTACGCCGTCCTTGCCGTCGCCGTAATACACGCCACCCTCTGAGTCGGTTACGGCACTTCTGATTTTCTTCATAATGGTTTCGGGTGTATCAAATACGCTTACATAGCTTTTGGGATTGGGGTCTGACTTGCTCATCTTCTTTGTGGGATCCTGAAGTGACATAACTCTTGCTCCCTGCTTGCCGATATAGGGATCGGGGATTGTGAAGGTCTTACCGTAGATGCCATTAAAGCGGTTAGCTATGTCTCTTGCGATTTCGAGATGCTGTTTCTGGTCGGCACCGACGGGTACTAAGTCAGCCTGATAAAGAAGAATGTCGGCAGCCATAAGTACGGGGTATGAGAAAAGACCGACATTGATGTTGTCAGCATGTGACTGCGACTTATCTTTAAACTGAGTCATTCTTGCCATTTCACCGAACTGTGTATAGCAGTTAAGAATCCATGCAAGCTGTGCGTGTGCAGGCACCTGACTCTGAATGAAAACAATGTTCTTTTCGGGATCAAGACCGATAGCAAGAAGAAGTGCAAAAACCTCCATAATTTGCTTTCTGAGCTTCTGAGGATCCTGACGAACGGTTATAGCATGTAAATCTGCAACAGCAAAAGCACTGTCAAACTCGTCGCTGAGAAGCTTCCAGTTTTTGAGGGCGCCCAGGTAGTTGCCGAGTGTGGGAATACCTGAGGGCTGTATGCAGGAAAGTATCTTCTTTCTCTTTTCGGGCTGAGCGTTTTCAGCAGTGATGATTTTTTCTTCCATTTAAATCTTCCTTTCAAATAAAAAATACCTGCTCCAAAAAGGAACAGGTAATCTGTTTGCCACCTTGTTGGTTTCGTGTACTGACATACACTCTCATCATAACGGTTAGAGTTTCCGTTGACGCCTACTGCTACTTCGGGCCACCCTCATGAGTCCATTCACAAAAAATCCTGCTGCCGCTTTCCACCAACTGCGGCTCTCTGTAAGCTTTCATCAATGCTACTACTCTCAATCATCGGTTTGAATAATATAGTGATATTATATGCAAAAGCCCTGCCTTTGTCAAGGTTTTGCCATAGTATAATTAAAAAGCCAGGGCATAGTGACCCCAACATATCCATAATATCAAATCTATAAATGAAAGTCAATAGTTTTTTCGTCGATTTAAATAGTTTCTGCGATTTATATAAATAAATTAAGTTAACTTTGTACAAAAAGAATATTGAAATTAGTGAAAATTTATGTTATATTATAGACACAGAAAGGGAAAGGTGATACCGATGTACAGGTAAAAACCAAAAGCTCTTAAAAACATAACAAAAAGGCAAACAAAAAAATAAAACGAAAGGCAACCTTTAAGTTATGAAAGAGCGGCTCACCAAGACCTTCTTAAAAGCAGAAATCCGATACTGAAGCAATAGATAAAAATAATGAACTAGAAAGGTATCAGATAAACTTAAAAAGAAGGCAATTCTGTAGAAAGAGAGGATAACAAAAGATGTTAGATATCAAGAATAGTCAGAAATAACCCCCCGACCATAAAAGATGTGTAAAGAAACATCGGTCCGGGGGTTATTTCTTTAGGTAAGAAGTAAGGGGGAATAGGTAAGAGGTAAGTCGCATAGGCGGCTTTTTTATTTTTGTCTGCGGTAGCGGTGAAAGGGGGGCTCCGTCGCCGTGAACGGCGCGAGGATGCCCTGAGGGCATCCTCGGAAATCGCAAAGCGATTTTACGGAGCCCCCTTGCACAGCTTACCCGTTTAATAACTTTTTCACTTAAACAGGCATCGAGCCTTCATAAAATCATCCCGCAGTGATTATATTATATATTGCGGATATTTTTAGTTATCTTTAAG
>JAGBSR010000206.1 GCA_017631745.1 Clostridia bacterium
GCGATTTCATCCTGCTTTTCCCAAAGGTTCTTTGTGATATCATAAACCTGGTCTTCGCTCATAGCGTTTGTAACGATGAATGTAGCCATAATAGCAACTGTTGTAGCTGTTTCATCGTCTGCGATGACTGAATAGTCAGCGCTTGTGTATTCGTGCTTAGCATAGAAGGGATAATCGTTCATAAGCTTAGCAATTACTTCTTCACCGAGGTCAACAGCAACGATGTCTGTTGAAGTTGCAAGGTCTGAAACTGCGGGAGTGGGTGTGCCTGCTGTGATGAAAGCAGCATCGATAGCACCGTCTTTAAGAAGAGTAGCAGCATCACCGAATGAAGCAGCTGTTTTATTGATATCCTTATCAATGTCAAGACCTGCAGCAGCGAGGATCTGAGTTGCATTGTAATAAACACCTGAGCCTACGTCGCCGACAGCTACGTTCTTGCCCTTAAGGTCAGCGATTGACTTGATGCCTGAAGCCTTGGTTGCGATAACCTGGCAAACTTCAGCATAGATACAACCAACTGCTGAGAAGCAAGTGATGGGAGCTACGAAGCCGTTTGTGCCTTCGTAAGCATAGTTCATAACGTCGTTCTGAACGATAGCGAACTGAGCTTCGCCGTCTTCGATCATTTCAATGTTAGCCTGTGAGCCGCCTGTTGCCTGAACAGTGAATTTGTAATCGTCTGTGCTGAATACCTGGCCTGCTGCTGTTGTGAAAGCATAGTATGTACCCTGGTTGCCGCCTGAACCTGTGATGATGTTTGAGATAACCTTTGCTTCGGGAGCGTCGGTTGAATCACCGTTTGTTGTAGTTGTGTCGTCGCCGTTGCCGCCGCAAGCTGCAAGTGTGAAGAGCATAAGGGCAGCAAGAAGAACTGCGAGAATCTTTTTCATTGGGTTTGACCTCCGTTTAATAGATTTGTTTCCTTCATAGAGTAGACTGAAAGAATTATTGATATAATTGTAATATATTTATAATGTAATTGTCAAGGGGCAAAGAAGAAACTTAACAAAAAAATATGGGATAAATGTATAATTATTAAATATAATAAGTGTAATCGGTGAAAAATTTGCATAGACAGCATAAATTTTGCAAATATTAACAAATTGGCTAAATTTGCGTTGTAGAATATCTTTATAAGACAAAAGGAGTGATACTTATGAAAAAACTCGGTTTCGGATGTATGCGTCTTCCGCTTAAAAATAAAAAAATCGGCGGCAGTGTAGACCTTGAAAGAACAAAAGAAATGGTGGACTGTTATCTCGGTGAGGGCTTTACATATTTCGATACTGCATATATGTACCACGACGGCAGAAGCGAAAGAAGTGTAAGAGAAGCGTTGGTGAAAAGATATCCCCGTGAAAGCTTCCTGCTTGCAGATAAAATGCCCGTCGGCATGCTCGTGACAAAGGGTGATACGGGCAGAATTTTCCGCCACCAGCTAAAGAGATGCGGCGTTGAATATTTTGACTATTATCTGCTTCACGCCCTGAACGCAAAATATCTCGAAAAGGCGGAAAGATTAGGAGTTTTCGAATATCTGCAGGCTAAAAAAGCTGAGGGCAAAATCAAAAAACTCGGCTTTTCCTTCCACGACTCTGCCGAGGTCCTCGACAGAATACTCACAAGACACCCTGATATGGAATTTGTGCAGCTTCAGATAAACTATCTCGACTGGGAAGACGAAAAGGTGCAGTCACGCCTTTGCTACGAGGTTGCAAGAAAGCACGGTAAGGACATTATCGTTATGGAGCCCGTAAAGGGCGGTAAGCTAGCAGATGTGCCCGAAAAGGTGAAGACTCTCTTCAATGAGGTGCACCCCGACTGGTCAGAGGCATCCTGGGCAGTGCGCTTCACCGCGGGCTTAGACGGCGTTATCTGTGTGCTCAGCGGTATGTCAAATATGGCTCAGCTTAAAGACAATATGAGCTATATGAAAGACTTTGAGCCTCTCGGTGAAAGAGAACTTAATCTGCTCAAAACAGCGGCAGGTATTATCAACAATAAAGATAGCATTCCCTGCACCTGCTGCAGATATTGCACAGCCGGCTGTCCCGTTGATATTCCTATTCCCGAGTACTTCACAGCCTACAATAAAAAACTCGCAGGTGACAGCAATTACAAGGAATATTTTGAAAGCAGTACCGACAAAAAGGGCCGCGCCGAGCAGTGCATCAGATGCAAAAAGTGTGAGCAGGCTTGTCCTCAGCATATAAATATTGCTGAAAAGCTCGCTGAAATCAAAGATATTATCTGAATGGTTATGCCGAAAACATTGACTTTTCAAGACAGTTGTTATATTATAAAAGTCAACACAAAGCCCGTATAATAAATATGGGCTTTGAATCTACATAAAAAGGAGTTTTACTTATGGAAAAAATTATCTATGTTATTCCTTTCATAGGTATTGTAGGTATGCTTTTTGCTTTATACCTTGCAATGAAAATCAATAAGCAGGATCCCGGTACAGAGAGAATGAAAGAGATTTCTGCTGCTATCCACGGCGGTGCAAAAGCATTCCTCTTTGCTGAATACAAAATACTTGTGTTCTTTGTTCTTGTGCTTTTTGCAGCTATCGGTTGCTGTCTCTCATGGGGCACAGCGGTAAGCTTTTTAGTTGGTGCTGCTTTCTCGGTAGGTGCAGGCTATTTCGGTATGACAGTTGCAACAAAGGCCAATGTAAGAACAGCTCAGGCAGCTGCTAAGGGCGGTATGAAAAAGGCTCTTTCCGTTGCTTTCTCAGGCGGTGCCGTAATGGGTATGAGCGTTGTAGGTCTCGGCATTCTCGGCATTTCTGCAATTTATATCCTCACAAAGGATACCGATGTGCTTTTCGGTTTCAGCCTCGGCGCTTCATCAATTGCTCTTTTTGCCCGTGTAGGCGGCGGTATTTATACAAAGGCTGCTGACGTCGGTGCTGACCTTGTTGGTAAGGTTGAAGCAGGTATTCCCGAAGATGACCCAAGAAACCCCGCTGTTATCGCCGATAACGTAGGTGATAATGTAGGTGACGTAGCAGGTATGGGTGCTGACCTTTTTGAAAGCTATGCAGGTGCTGTAATTTCAGCTGTTACACTCGGTATTGCTGCTTTTGCTCAGTGGTCAAACCCCTCAATCGGTCCTCTTTATCCTCTTTATATCGCTGCTATCGGTGTTGTTGCTTCAATGATCGCAACATTCCTTGTGCGCGGCGGAAAGTCGGATCCTCACAAGTCACTTAAGGTGGCAACAAATGCTGCCTCAATCGTAGTTATGATTGCAGGTCTTGCTCTTAGTAAGTATATGTTCGGCTCCTGGAAATACGGTTTTGCTGTTTTTGCAGGTATCCTTGTAGGTATTCTTATCGGCTCACTGACAGAGGTTTACACTTCAGATTCTTATAAATCTGTAAGAAAGATTGCTGAGCAGTCAGAAACAGGTACTGCAACAAACATCATTTCAGGTATTGCTGTAGGTCTTCGTTCAACAGCAACACCCATTCTTCTTATCTGTGTAGCTATCTTTGTTTCATACTTCTGCTGTAAGAGTGAATTTACAGGCACAGGTATTTACGGTGTTGCCCTTGCAGCTGTAGGTATGCTTTCAACAACTGGTATCACAGTAGCAGTTGACGCTTACGGTCCTATTGCAGATAATGCAGGTGGTATTGCTGAAATGGCAGGTCTTGATGAAAGCGTAAGAGAAGTTACAGATAAGCTCGACTCAGTAGGTAACACAACAGCGGCTATAGGTAAGGGTTTTGCTATCGGCTCGGCAGCTCTCACAGCTCTTGCTCTGTTCTTCTCATATTCACAGGCTGTTAATCTTGAAGACGGTGGCATTGATCTTCTCGACTATCAGGTAGTTATCGGTCTTCTTATCGGCGGTGTGCTTCCCTTTGTATTCTCAGCATTCACTATGGAATCAGTAAGTAAGGCAGCTTATGAGATGATTGAAGAGGTACGCAGACAGTTCAAGACTATTCCCGGTATTCTTGAAGGTAAGGCTAAGCCTGACTATGAGACTTGTGTTGCTATTTCAACAACAGCAGCTCTTAAAGAAATGGTAGTACCCGGTGTGCTTGCAGTTGTTTCACCTCTGCTCGTTGGCTGTATTCTCGGTGTAAGAGCTCTCGGAGGTCTGCTTGCAGGCTCACTTGTAACAGGTGTGCTCCTTGCAATCTTTATGTCAAACTCAGGCGGTGCCTGGGATAACGCTAAGAAGTTCATTGAAAGCGGTGTACACGGCGGTAAGGGCGGCGAAGCTCATAAGGCTTCAGTTGTTGGCGATACAGTCGGTGACCCCTTCAAAGATACGGCAGGCCCCTCAATCAACATTCTTATCAAGCTTATGTCAGTTGTTGCACTTGTATTTGCGCCCTTGTTTATGATGATCAACAGCGGCCAGGGCTTCCTGATGTAATCGCAAATCAAGCTATAATTTAAGCGAGCAGGCGAAGCTTGCTCGCTTTTTGCTGTTTCGGGCGGTAAATTCCACTTGTAAAAAAATGTGACCTATTGTATAATAAAATCATCAAGTGTCCAGAGGTGAAAATATGAAATACAGCATAATACCCGAGCCTTTGAAAATGAATGTTGGCAGAGACGGTGCATTTACCCTTACCCGTCTTTGCGAGGTTGAATATGATGAAGGCTCAGAGAAGGCATATAAGGCTCTCATCAAGTTTCTCCGTGATTCATTTTCTATGGAGCTTCTCGGTACGGGCAGAGAGAAAATAACACTGAAAATTGATGATAATATAAAAAATGCCGAGGGTTATACCATTTCTGTTTCAAAGGACTCTGCCGTTATCTGCGGCAAAGATGAAGCAGGGGTGCTTTACGGTGTGCAGAGTCTTAAACAGCTTCTGTTTCAGGGTGAGCTGACGCTGCCGGAAATTGAAATCGAAGACCGACCGAGATTTTCATACAGAGGCTTTATGCTCGACTGCGGAAGATACTTCTTCACTGTGGATGCGGTCAAGGTTTTCCTTGAGATGATGGCGCTTCATAAGCTCAATGCATTTCATTGGCACCTGAGTGAAGATCAGGGCTTCAGAGCACAGATACTCGATAAATTGCTTCTTACGGAAATAGGCTCATACAGAAGCCATACCAACTTCAACACTCTCAAACACGAGGGCTATTACACCGTTGACGATATGAAAGAAATTGTGGAGTACGCCCATAATCTTTGTATTAAGGTTATTCCCGAGATTGATACCCCGGGTCACGCGGTGGCTATGATTGCAGCTTATCCCGAGCTTTCCTGCTTTAACAGAGAACTGCAGGTTGCAACTCATTGGGGCGTAAAGCATGATGTGCTCTGTATAGGAAAAGAGAGCACCTTTGAGTTTATGCAGACGGTGATTGATGAGCTTCTTGAAACCTTCACAGACGGTGTATTTCATCTGGGTGGTGACGAGGTACCCGTAACAAGATGGAAGCTTTGTCCGCACTGTCAGAAGAGAATAAAAGATGAAGGGCTCAGCGACGAAAAGGCTCTTCATACATACTACCTTGACAGAATGGCAGATTACCTCAAAAACAAAGGTGTTCAGGCGGTTATGTGGAACGACAGCATTAAGGATTATATGGTGGGAAAAGATGTAATCTGGCAGTTTTGGAACGGCGGTATGAAAAGGGAAGATGTTGTGTTCGAAATCAACTCAGGCAGACCTTTCATTATGTCAAACACCAGCGCTTATTATCTTGACTTGCCTTATGCCCATGTAAATCTTAAGGATACATACGATTTTGAGCCGGTTTATGACGGCATCAGAGAAGAAAATAAGCATCTTGTCAGGGGCATCGAGGCGTGTCTGTGGTCGGAGTTTGTGCCCACAATGAAGAAGGCGGGTTACTGTACCTATCCCAGATTAGGCGCTTTCAGTGAAACAGCCTGGTCGCTGAAGGAAAACAAAAGCTACGACAGATTTCTCAGAAAGCTCCCGTCATATTACAGCATTCTTGAGGGGTACGGCATAGATACAGCTACTCTCAGACAGGCTGTTCCGAATGTGGCGAGAAAGGTGGGAAATCTTATCTGGTGGGAAAGAAGAAAGCTTTGCTGGCAGGGACTTCACAACCTTATTGATAATAAAGCAGTTGAACGCAAATATGCGCACAAGAAGAAAAAACAATGATTCATCTTATGCCTATGCATAAAGTATACTCAGTAAAAAAACAGCTTCGGTAACAATACTCCCGAAGCTGTTTTTTACTGCAGAAATTTTAACAGACCTTTTTGCAAATAAGAAACGCCGCTCTGAAAAGAGCGGCGATAAGAATTTAATTAGTCTTCTTTACCAACAAGCCAGTTGATTGATACACCGAGTACATCAGCAATTGCAACGAGCTCATAGTCGTTTACGCTTCTGATCTGACCTTCGAGCTTTGAAAGGCCTGATGCTGTAAGTTCTACGCCTTTGATCTGGAGCTGAGTAAGCAAATCAATTTGCTTAATTCCTAATTCTTTTCTTTTTGCCTCGATTTTTGCGCCGACAATATTACGGTCACCGAGGGGTTGTTTTCGAATTCTCATAACATTCTCACCTTCAATATAATTATAAAACCCCAAAGTGGATTTCACTATATTAAATGATAACATAACGGGTGAGTTTTTGTCAAGGAAATTAAAACAGCACAGTATACAAACTTATTTCTAAGCAAGAATTCTGATGGTAAAAAATACATATTTTTACACAAAAATGCAAATTTGTATATTTTGTTGTGAGTAAAATTTTGAAAAAAGTCTTTAAAAAATTTACTCAAAGTAGTATAATTAATCTGATTATAGTGCGATAACTGTCGCTATGGAAAAAGAAAGGCTGTGTATTTTTATGAGTAATACAATGGAGTCAAGAAATCTGACAATGCTGGTGGATTTTTATGAGCTGTCAATGGCAAACGGTTATTTTGCCAACGGGCTCAAGGATACCGTGGCATATTTTGATATGTTTTTCAGAAAAGTACCTGATAATGGCGGTTTCGCTATTATGGCAGGTCTTCGTCAGCTGGTTGACTATCTTAAAAATCTCAGATTTACACAGAAGGATCTTGAGCTTTTCAGAAGAAAGGGCTTCAACGAGGATTTCATAGACTATCTCAGAGATTTTAAATTTGAGTGTGATGTCTGGGCAGTACCCGAAGGTACACCTATATTTCCCGGTGAACCTATCATTGTAGTAAAAGGACCTGTTATTCAGGCTCAGCTTATTGAAACTATGGTGCTTCTGACAATTAATCATCAGAGCCTTATTGCGACAAAAGCAAACAGACTCAAGAGAGTTGCAGGAGACAGAACAATTATGGAGTTCGGCTCCAGACGTGCTCAGGGCTATGATGCTGCAATTTACGGTGCGAGAGCTGCATATATCGGCGGCTGCGATGCTACAGCGTGTACCATCGACGAGAGAGATTTCGGTGTGCCTGCTGTAGGCACAATGGCTCACGCCTGGGTTCAGCTTTTCGGTGATGAGCTTGAGGCCTTCAGAGCTTATGCACGTCAGTACCCTGATAACTGCACCTTACTCGTAGATACATATAATGTTCTTAAATCAGGTATCCCCAATGCAATAAAGGCATTCAACGAAGAGGTTTTACCCCGTGGCTTCAGACCCAAGGGTATAAGAATTGACAGCGGTGATATTACCTATCTTTCAAAGAAAGCAAGAAAAATGCTGGATGAAGCAGGTTTCCATGATTGCAAAATCGTTGCCAGTAACTCCCTGGATGAGTTCATTATCCGAGATATGATTCTTCAAGGTGCTCAGGTTGATTCCTTCGGTGTGGGCGAAAGACTTATCACTGCCGCTTCAAATCCTGTTTTCGGCGGTGTGTATAAGATTGTTGCCGTTGAAGAAAATGGTGTACCCGTACCGCGTATCAAGCTCAGCGAGAATGTGCAGAAAATTACAACCCCCTGCGCTAAAAATGTTTACAGACTCTTTGATAACAAATCGGGTAAGGCTATTGCCGATGTGCTGACTCTTATTGATGAGGAGTTTGACGACAGCAAGCCCTATGAGCTTTTCGACCCCAACTACACATGGAAGAGAAAGACCGTTGAAAATTATACCGCCAAGCCATTACTTGTGAAGATTTTTGATAAGGGTGAGTGCTGCTACGACTGTCCCGATATCAAAGAAATAAAGAAATACTGCGATGAGCAGATCGAAAACACTCTCTGGGATGAGGTCAAGCGCTTTGAAAATCCCCATACATATTATGTTGACCTTTCAGAAAAACTCTGGGCAGAAAAGAACAGACTGCTTGACGAGTATTCAAAAAAATCACACTGAGGTAAAAGCTTTTGAGACAAATAGAATTTACCGTAACTGAAAGCTTTGACGGCAAGAAGATATATAACTTTTTAAGGGGTTATGTTAAAATATCCACTCGTCTTATGCGTACTCTCAAGAGAATACCTGACGGTATAATGCTCGGTGACAAGCAGGGCAGGACTATCGACATAATCCATACGGGCGATGTTATTACTCTCAATATACCCGATGATGAAACAGCGCCGATACCTATTGATTATCCTCTTGATATTGCTTATGAAGACGACGATGTGATGCTGATTAATAAACCTCCGACTCTTGCTATGCACGAGAGTCACAATCATCAGGGCGATACCCTTGCTAATGCGGTTGCCGGATATCTTCTTAAAAAGGGCGAAAGCGCCACTTTCCGTGCAGTGGGCAGATTGGACAAGGGCACATCAGGGCTGGTTATTTGCGCCCTTAATGCTCATTCTGCGGCGAGACTTGTCGGCAGGTTTGATAAAGAGTACATTGCCATTGTAAAAGGCGTCTACACTCAGGGCGGTACCATCGATAAGCCTATATACCGACCTGACCCCATTAAGACATACCGAATTGTTGATGAGAGAGGCGACTATGCTGTGACTCACTATGAGCCTATTGAGACGGGTAAGGACTACACTGTGGTGAGAGTGAGACTTGAGACGGGCAGAACCCATCAGATAAGGGTACACTTCGCTTCTATGGGTACACCACTTTACGGTGATACTATGTATGGCGAGGTTGACGATAGACTGAGTCATCAGGCGCTTCACTGCGCAAAGGTGAGGTTTGTGCATCCTATAAGCGGTGAGGAGATAGAGTGCGAGGCTGATATGCCCGAGGATATGCAGAAGCTTTTAGCAGAGCTGAGGAATAACTGAAGTTTTGTCAAACTTTTACAAAAGTTTGTGGGGTGCGGGGCGAAGCCCTGCCACAAGAAAAAGATATAGCAGAGTGTGAAATCAGCACTCTGCTTTTTTATATTTGCCCTCGCCGGGCAGGCATTCTTTTTGCTATCGCCCAAAAAGAATCAAAAATGCGATAATTGTTTTTCAAAATACACACAAAAAAGTGTCGCCCGAAGACGACACTTTAAAATTATTACTTATTCTTTTTGCTAGCCTTAACTGCTTCTTTTTCTGCCTTGATAGCAGCCTTTGCAGCGGCTTTTTCTTCTTCGAGTCTCTTCTGCTCGTCAAGCTGAGCCTGAAGTTCTGCAGCCTCGTTAGCTTTAGCTTCGTCATACTTAGCTGCGATTTCTTCGAAGTGAGTTGTGTTTTCTTTTTCTTTTACGATACGTTCAGCATCAAGATAGGGCTTTGCAGCTCTGCCGAAGAATGCATGCTTATCCATTTCCTTCTTGATTGCTTTCTGAATATCTTTCTTTTCAGCTTCGTCAGCTTTGATTTTTTCGTTGGTGTCTTTGATTGCATAAGAGTCTTTTGCCTTCTTAGCTGCAGCCATTGCTTCGTAAAGACCCTTGAGTTCTTCGTTGAGAGCATCTTCTCTTGAGAAAAGACGGTCAAGCTCGTCAAAGCTGGGCTGTACAAAGCTTTCGGGAGTCTTGTAATACTTATCAATAGCCTTACGTGCTGAAAGCTTATTCTTAGCAATTTCAAGAGCAAAAGCACGAAGCTCTTTTGCTTCTTTGGTATCCTTAGGCATTTCTCTTGCTGTTTTAAGTTCTGCAAGAATGTCCTCTTTCTTCATCTCATAAAGACCGACAAGACCTGCATCGTAAACCTTGCGGTTTGCTTCGTACTTGATCTTGTAAATACCGCTTTCAAACTTTTCGAGTTCCTGGCATACAAAGCGTGAAATTTCGATTTCTTCATTGAGCTCTCTTGTCTGTCTTGCAGCCTTTCTGCCCTTGGACTTATCAACTGTTTCGATTTCTTTTGCTGCGTTTTCACGTGCTGATCTGATAATATCAATAGCCTCAATAAGAGTCTTGTTGTTTGTAACACCGTTGCCGTAGTCCTCAAACATAGCGCGGATTTTAAGTGCACGGACGATACCCTTCTGCTGCTTTTCGTGAAGGTCGTAGAAGAAGTAGGGTACAACATTAAGGAAGGCACCCACAGCAGCCATAACGATAAGAGCGCCCATTACATCGTAAAGAAGGTTTTCCTGACCGGTAACTGTATCAAGAATATCATAGGGACTCTTGTAGCCGTTGCCTTCATAAATGCCGTAATGCTCATAAACGAAGGGGAGTACAGATGAAGTAACAAGTGTTACCATACCGCCGATTGTTGCAACAGTAGCGAACATACCGTCTACGCGAACGCCGGTCTTATACTGATGGTAGTCACGGATGTCTGCCTGGATAGCAGGTGAAAGAATCTGCTCAAATGCACCAAAGAGGTAGTTAATGTAAATGCAGATTGTGAGCCATAACATACTGCGAAGGTTGATACCCATTGCAAGAATGCAGGCAACATTCATAAGGTTGATGCCGATAAGCACTCTCTTTTTGCCCCATTTTCTGATTGCAAAGGGAGCTAAGAGCATACCCCAGAGAGAAGCGTTACCTACGATAAGTGTTACAAAGCCGTAAGTGGCATCGCTACAGCTGTGACCGTAGTTGTATGACCATTCGAGAACTGAGCTGTATGCAACCTCAAGGAAGCCGAGCCAGCCTGCAAGAGCGATAATCCAAAAGTACTTGTTTTTTGCAACCTCTTTGAAAGCGTCGGCAAAACGAACCTGAATAACACGGCTTCTTGCCTGGATGATTTTTTCTTTGGTGTTTGCAAAGATGTAAACGGTAAGACCGATACCGATAATAGCAAAGATGGGATATGATACTCTGTAAACCTTGATGTCGTAGATGTTACCTTCAGCAACTGCGCCTGCAATAAAGGGACGGACGAAGTTGAATACTGAGGGAGCAAATGAGTAGATAACTGATTTGATTGAGAGAACATCAGTTCTTTCCTGTGTGTTGGGTGAAAGAACATGAACGAGGTTTGTATAAGCATCGTTAAAGAAGTTGAAGAAGAATTGCAGCAGAAGATTAAAGAAGAGAACTACTGCTAATTTTGCAACATAGCCGCCTTCATAGCCGAAAATCTGCATGGGGAAAAGGTTATAAAGTGCGTCATAGGGGAACCACACATAACCAAGGCTGATA
>JAGBSR010000207.1 GCA_017631745.1 Clostridia bacterium
ACATCAGTATTTCATTTTCGATACATCTTGAAGCATAAGTTGCGAGCTTGATTTTCTTAGAGGGCCTGAAGGTGTTTACGGCTTTGATGAGTCCTATTGTACCTATAGACACCAAGTCCTCAATGCCTACTCCCGTATTTTCAAATTTTCTGGCTATGTAAACAACAAGTCTCAAATTATGTATGACAAGTAGCTCCCGTCTTTCAAGGTTGTCTTCTTCAATTTCTCTGAGTATTTCCTCCTCTGTTTCCTTTGCAAGAGGCGGCGGTAAATTTTGTGTACCGCCGATATAATGCACATCACCGTGATATAATCGGTTGATAATTTTAAATATTGCTCTGAGTAAAAAATCTTTTGCCTTTTTCATAATCTTCTCCCTTATCACTGTAATTATTCTGAAATATACTCTCAGGCAAAAGAGCCTGAAATTCACCGTTTCTGATGTTTTCGTCGCAGACGGCAATCATCACGCTGTCAACTGTAAAACTCGCTGAAATGCCCTTTATCCCGACTTTTTCTGCCTTAAAAGCAGGCAACAGCTTATTACCTGCAACGGTAGCACAGGGCAGATATCTGATTTTCAGCGGTGAGGTCTCTATTATTTCACTTACGGCCTTACCCTCAGGAAAGTATTCTCCGAGTGCCGACCTCGAAACCACAATCACATCCATCGAGGTGAAGGGATCCTTAAGGCTGTTGCCTGTGTCGAGAAAGCCCCTTAGCTGAAATTCATCATCCCCTATTCTGACCGTAACATCATAAAGAGAGTTCTTCGGAGCCTTAAGCTTAGCGAAAATACCGAAGAGCTTAATGAGAAAATAGCATACCGCTGTGATTAAAACCAGACTTAGCGTATCAATATCTATATATACAATACCTGTGTTATAGTACACTGCCGAGGGCGTGACAAAATACCATATGGCAAACATCAGCCCTGCCAGAAGAAAGTTGACTGTGAGAAAGGTTACGATTTGCCGAAGCAACTGTCTTATGCCCCTGAAGGAAAATGCAGTCAGGCAGAAAACAAGGCAGAGTACTGCGCGCAGAAAGCCTAAAAAAACAGTGCTTACATTTGGTATGAGAATGAAAAGACTGCTCAGACCGCCGATAATGGCCGATGCAAGAAGTCTCAGCCTTTTAGGTTCAATGCCGAGAAAAAAAGCGCTGAGCATAAGCATTGCATAGGTTATATAGACATTAATCACAAACAGCACGTCGGCATAAATTACCCCTGACATTTTCATCACCTATAACATTATAAGCGTATTGGTATCTGTTTTATGTCGCATTTTAGTGTAAAATCTTAAACAAATGTTACGATTGATATCTATCACTTGACCCGTAAGACAATTTTATAGTATAATAAATTTATCAAAATTCAGGAGAAAAATTATGACTCAGCTTAAATTCAGAGACGGCAAATTTAAAATAATGCAGATTGCCGATATACAGGAAAATTATCAGCTCAATCCCGATACAATCAAGCTTATATCCCTTGCCTTAGATAAAGAAAAGCCCGACCTTGTCGTGCTCACAGGTGATCAGATTCAGGGCTATAGTGCCTGCTATCTCAAAGAGCCTGAAATGAAGGTCAAGCATGTAATCGATGAATTTCTCAAGCCCATAAAAGAGAGAAATATACCCTTTGCCGTTACCTTCGGCAACCACGATGACGACTGCAAATGCAGCAAGAAAATTCAGATGGCTCACTACACCTCCTATGACAACTGTGTTTACTCCGAGCCCCGTTGCGAAGAAGACCCCGGCACATTTGCGCTGACAGTTAAGAATTCAGAGGATAAAGATGCTCTTGCTATTTATCTCTTTGACTCAGGCAAGGCAACAATGAACGGCGCGGCATTCCCTCCTGTAAAGAAAGAGCAGATTGAGTGGTACAAAAATAAAAGAGACTCATTTAAAGAGTCCCTCGGTGAATATCTGCCGGGCTTTGTTTTTCAGCACATCCCCGTGCCTGAATATTTCGACATTATTGATAAGGTAAACTTTTTCTCAAAAGGCAGAGTCGAAGCATATAAGAGCCGCCGCAACACCTTTTACAAACTCAGAGAAGAGGCTCTTGAAAAGGGCGGTTTTATGTATGAAGCTCCTGCAACCCCCGAAATCAATGCAGGTCAGTTTGATGCTCTTAAGGAAAAAGGTGATGTATTCGCTATGTTTGTGGGCCACGACCACAACAACAGCTTCTATACAAACTATCAGGGCATCGACCTTGGATACTGTCAGGGCGCAGGCTTCAACACCTACGGCCCCGGTGACAAGAGAGGCGTGCGAATTTTCACCTTTGACGAGAAGAATGTCAGAGACTATAACACCTATTATGTTACTATGGGCGATCTTTGCAAATATAAGCCTGCAAAGCCTTTCCTCGAGTTCGTTTTCACCCGTTGCCCTGTCAGCCCTGATCAGGCAATCACAGATTTCAGCAGAATTGCTGGTGCGGTCGGCGCTGTTGTAATCGGTGCAAAAATAATTAATAAGATTATAAAATAATAAAATTACGACTCCCGACATTGAAATTGTCGGGAGTCTTTATATTAACCGGGATTGTAAGTAAAAAACACATCTTCTAATCTGCAAGCGATTTCGCCTCTTGTGAAGTCTTTATTATTGTAAGGGACATTCGCAGCACCAAATGTAATTCCGCCATTCTGACAAGTAACAAATCCCTGATAAATATGTCTGACCTGACTTTTAAGGTCATAAATTGTCATAAGATAGTTGCCAATAGGGAAATAATCATCTAATTCTATTGAGGTAATATCTATACTTTCTATTCTGATGTTTTCACTGAGAGTTTTCATACCTGCAACCCAATTTTCTTTAGCCTTTTCTTTGTCTCTTCCACTAAACCCGATAAATCTTACCGCCTCTTCATATTTTTCTTTTTCAATAAGGCTGATAACTATTTTAGCTTTTTGAGTCTGTAATGCTGTGTAAAAAGAGTATCCCTCACCTATCAAACCATTAAATATCATATTTGCCAATATCAGCCCGATTATAAAGCAAAACAACTTTGCAGCAATACGCAATCTCTTCTTCAAACGCTTATTGTCTTTCACCTGATTTTCTCTGTCTGTAAGTACATCTAAAACTGTTTCTTCTACTGTATTTACAGACTCACCTTCACTTGTACGTTCACCATTTAACAGTTCGGTCACGGTTATGCCAAGAATTTCACATAAAGGCTTCATCAGAGAAACATCAGGCAAACCTCTGCCATTTTCCCATTTGGATATTGCTCTGTCTGTAACTCCCAGCCTTTCCGCTAAGTTAAGCTGAGTCATATTATGTTCTTTTCTGAGATTGGCAATGAATCTGCCGATTTGAATCTGATCCACAAAATCACGTCCTTTCACTGTAATTATACTGTAAATACACACTTAAATGCAACAAACGAAGCGTAGAGATATGACAATATACAAAAAACCACCGCATTTTTAAAACAATACGGTGGTAATTTTATTATGCTTTGAAGCAAGCGTTATAAGCCTTGACCCACTTATTGACCGCTTTGACATCATACTGCAAAGGCATTGCAGCTGTAACTGCTGTGATAGCGGCAATATCTTTGACTAATCTGAGGACCTTTTTAAGTATAACGGGATTACCCGCAAGACCCTTGATTTTTTCCTTAAGATACTTTGGAATAAGCATATCCTTTACCATTGCATAAAGGCTGATTGAGTCTGCAGTGATTGTCATATCAAGGGCATTGAGTATGCCTGTAGCAAATATGTAATCAAGCTCATCGGGCTTGAGACGGGTAAGCAGAAGCTTGATTGAAGCAAGGGGTGCAAGACCGTTACCGAACTCAGAGTAGAAGCCTCTCTGATACTTCCAGAGTATCTTCGCACTGTAGGAATCGGTTTTATCTGACATAATTGCATCTGCAAGAATAGCCGAAGCCTTCATACTGTTTGCAATACCCGAACCAATAATGGGTACTGTCATAAATGCGCTGTCACCTATAGCCGCATAACCGTCTGCAACGAGTACGCCCAAAGGCTGTCTGACAGGAATCTGCACAAACTGACCACCGCGAAGTCTCTTTTCGCCAAGGTCGGGAAATTCTGCGCGAAGACTTTCGACGGTGCGTTCAACCTCATCCATATCCAATGGATTGAAGCGGCCGATAAGCACATCAGTGTACTCTCCGTCGTCTGCAACCCAGGAAATGCCGAGCTTGCCCTTATAGAACATAAGCACTCTGTATTTGTCTGTTACTTCCACACTCATATCCTTTTCATAAAAGGCTCTGTAAACATAAAATCGCTCAAACTCCTGAGCCTCTTTCTGTATGCCAAGGTGCTCAGGCAAATTCATTCTTACGGGTGAATTGAGTCCGCATGCATCAATTACGAGGTCGGCATAAACTTCACCGCTGTCTGTCTTTATACCGACGACCCTGTTGCCGAGCATTATAGGACCCTCGACAGTTACGCCGTAATTGAACTTGACTCCGCTCTCAAGAGCATAGTCCGTAAGGCACTTATAGATATCTTTTCTTTCCATCTGAATTTCAAGCTCGTCCTCAGGCACATCCTGAGTCAGTCGTGTTGTCATACCGGGGCCGAAGAAGGTCATGTTGTTTTTAAATTCATACATCTCTCTCGGCGGCATTTCCATACCTACTGCCTTAAAGGCCTTAGGGTCAAAAATATCTGTCCAGTCGTGGCCCATTTTATCTGCTTGATTTCTTTCATATATAGTTACATCGTAACCGTTTTTAGCAAGTATTGCACCGCAAGTGATACCGCCGTGACCGCCGCCTGCGATTATTATTTTTTTTGACATATTATCTCTCCTTAAAGGAACTTTTTACTATTATATTACAACTTGTAGCTAAATTCAAGAGTGTTGTTGTGCTATATTATCAGGCTGATGAAAACCGGAGGGCGGCG
The DNA here is from genome assembly GCA_017631745.1 of Clostridia bacterium. Lineage (GTDB taxonomy): Bacteria > Bacillota > Clostridia > Oscillospirales > Acutalibacteraceae > UBA6857. Next base: position 4,923 of record JAGBSR010000207.1, read on the forward strand.
GCTCCGCAGCCGAATGAAATTCGGCTCGGCGACGCAGTCGCCG
>JAGBSR010000208.1 GCA_017631745.1 Clostridia bacterium
AAGAAGCAGATAAAAGCTTCTGAGCTTAAGGTTTTATCCTTTGAAAAAACAGCTCAAGAGGAAAACAATATTTATACCATAGTATTCAAGCCCTTCCGCGTTTTTGACAGCAAGCTTTCCCTTAAGCTTATTTACAGTGCGGCAAATGATAACCCCGTAATAAGAAAGCACATAGAGCTTTCTTTCGACAAGCGCGGTAATAAGGCTGTGGCTCTTGAATGTATTGATTTTTAGTCGCTTCGTTTTGATTCATCTCTCAGCTGTTGGAGCATACCCAAGCAGGCAGATTCCCATGTACCGGGCTATGCCCTTGAAATGGGTCAGCCCTTGTATGTTGACAGCTTATTCTTCGGTGCGGAGTTTCCTGCGTGCCTTAATAAAATAGAAAAAGGCGTTACCTCAATTTGCTATTACAGCGGTAAAAAGCTGACGGATATAATGAAAAACAATCTCTTTGTCAGCTGCGATGCCGTTGTCGGTGGAGCAGACGGAAACACCTTCCCGCAGGTACAAAGAGCCTTTTTCGACTATATCAAAACTATCTCCAAGCCCATAAAGCTCAGACGGCAGTATAATTCCTGGTATGACCATATGCTCAATATCACAAGAGAAAATGTCTACGGCTCATTCCTTGAAATTGAAAAGGCTATGACCAAAACAGGTGAAAAGCCTCTTGATTGCTATGTTGCAGACGACGGCTGGAATGATTACTCAAAGGGCTTCTGGGGCTTCAATGAAAAATTCCCTGATGAGCTCTATCCCTTCTCGGCTCTTGCAGGCGCACTTTCCTCTAACTTCGGTCTGTGGCTCGGCCCAAGAGGCGGATATACAAACGATACAATAAAATTTGCAAGACATATAGAAAAAGCGGGCAACGGCTATGTAAACAAAAACAGCAAGGACATCTGTGTTGCAAGCGACAAGTACGTTGCCAAAACATCAGAGCTGATGCTTGATTTTCAAAAGCGCTTTGACCTTAACTACTGGAAGCTTGACGGCTTTGCTCAGAGACCCTGCAAAAATAAGCGCCACGGTCATATGACCGGCGGTAACAGCTATATGTATTTCTACACCGATGTGTGGGAAAAGTGGACTGCAGTTTTTGATAAGCTCTATGCAAACAGCAAGGGCAACTATTGGATAAATCTCACCTGCTATGCTCCTCCGAGCCCCTGGTTTCTCAGATATGTCAGCAGCCTTTGGATGCAGGTAAGTGATGATGTAGGCTTCATCGGCAAAAAAGGTCAGCTAAGCGACAAAGACAGAATGTTATCATACAGAGACGAAAAATATTTCGATTTCTATAAGGACAGACAGTTCCAATTGCCTCAGAGGGCACTGTACAACCACGACCCAATATACGGCAACGAGGCCAAGGTTGAAATGAGCGACGAGGATTTCAGAGTTTATCTTTTCACTATGGCAATGCGCGGCACCTGCTTCTGGGAGCTTTATTACAGCTATAATATGATGAACGAGGCGAAGTGGCGCATAAACTACAGCGTGCTTCGTTTCCTTGAAGATAATATAGAGGTACTTGCCAACTCGGTTATTTTCGGTGGCAGACCTTCAAAATCTCAGGTGTACGGCTTCAGCGCCTTCCTTGATAACGAGGGCATACTGTGCCTTAGAAACTCCTCGGGTGAAGCCACAGAATACACAGTCGGTCTCGACGAGAAAATAGGCGTGAACAAAAACCTCATCTATGCTCCTATGGTGCAGATATTGCCTTATAACAATAAGGGTATCGGTGATATTTACAGCTACGGCGATACCGTTAAAGTGAGTCTTGCACCTTACGAGACAAAGATACTTCATTTCGGCAGAAAGACAAAGGAGCTTAAAGCTGAATATATAACAGTGATAAACGAAAACACTCTTCAGGTGACCTTCAATCAGCCGATAAATATCGGCAATACCGAGTGCAGTGCAAATGAAATATCAAAAATCAGGCTTTTAGAGGACTATATGACCGCTGAAATCACCTTCAAGGAAAAATTCAACAAAAATAACTCCTTGACTTTGTGCAATATTAAGGACATTATAGGCGGAAGTTTTCACACAGATATCACTTTTATGTGTTATGATAACTTCGTTGTAACAGATTATCTTACCGGTAAGGGTGCATTTTCCGTCAAAGCCACACTCAGCTCAGAGGACCAATGTGTTCTTATGAGTCAGGGTGAGGAAATAAGCCTTAGTGTCGGTGACGACAGATATGTTTATTTCAAGGTCGGCAATGTCACTCTTAAATCCGCCTCAAGTGTCAGAGATAAGGTTCAGGTTATGGCGGTACGCGAAAAGACGGGCGCTCTTAAAATTTATCTCGACGGTGTTCTTGACAGCGGAATTTACGCAGGCTTGTATGACATCAGACAAGCTCAGGTATACCGTTACAACGAGGGTAAAGTAGTATTTTATAATAAAGCCTTTGCTTACGACGAGGTTTGATTATATAAAGCATATACTTTCATATATGAAAGGAGATTTTAATGGTTAAAGCATCAAAAAAAATCACAATGACTGTTTTTCTCGCAGTAGTGCTTACGGTTTGTCTTTTTGCTTTTTCGGCATCGGCAGCAACCGAAGGGCCCTACACTTACGAGATAAACAACGGTGAGGTAACAATTACACACTGCGACCCCGACGGAATTTCAGGTGATATCACAATTCCCAAGAGTCTCGGCGGTATCAGAGTAACCGCCATCGGTGAGAGAGCATTCTATTATTGTAACGGAATCAACAGTGTTACAATTGAAGACAATATCAAGAGTATTGCACCTCAGGCTTTCGCTATGTGCGGCGCTCTTTCAGAGGTTATTCTTCCTGATAGTCTCGTAGAAATTGCAGACGGCACATTTGCTGATTGTACTAATCTGGCGAAAGTCAGCCTTTCTAAAACACAGATAAAAACTATTGGTGCAAATGCTTTTTCAGGCTGTGAGTTTATTGAGACAATCACTTTACCGGATACTCTCGAAACAGTAGACGAGGGAGCCTTCAAGGGTTGCTGGGGTCTCAGAACGGTAATCGTTGGAAATAATACAAAATCTATCGGCAAGAGTGCTTTTGCAAACTGCTATAACCTTAGCGATATATATTATGCAGGTGAAAAAGAGGCCTTTGACAAAATTGCAATAGCTGAGGGCAACGAAAGCTTGAAGTCGGCATATGCTTATTACAATCACATTCATGTTTACGACGATGTGGAAAAAATCCGCGATGGTGACTGTGTAATCAAGAGCAGAAAAATTTACACCTGTCGTTGCAGTGATTACTACAATGAATTCAAATACGGCGCCCACAGCTATAAGACAGTAACAACAAAGGCAACCTTCAAAGCAGACGGCAAAACAGAAAGCAAATGCAAGCTCTGCGGAAATGTAAAAAAGACAACGGTAATTCCCAAGGTTGTTGCCAAACTTTCAAAAACCGATTATACATACACAGGCAAGGCGATTACACCCACTGTCAGTGTTAAAAATTCCAAGGGCACAGCTCTTACAAAGGATAAGTCCTACACTCTTAAATATTCAAGCGGCAGAACTGAAATGGGAGAGTACTATGTTAAGGTAACTCTCAGCGGCAGCAAGTATTCAGGCTCAACAAAGCTTTATTTCAACATCGTTCCCGGCAAGGCTGCTGTCACTGCCAAGACAGACACCGACAGCGTTACACTTACCTGGAATAAGGTAACAGGTGCAAAGGGCTATAAGGTTTATTCCTATAATCCCCAAACCAAGAAATACAAGGCGCTCAAAACAGTGTCAGGCACAACCTATACTATAGAAAAGCTTGACAGCGCCACAGAATACACCTACACTGTCAGAGCTTATGCCAAGGCAGGCAGTGAAACAATCTGGGGCAGTCACAGCGCAGTAACAACAGCAACAGCACCAAAAAGCGTAAAGCTTTCGTCTGTTTCTTCGGGGAACGCGGGCAAGGCGGTGCTTAAATGGTCAAAGCTTCCCGCCGACGGATATGAGATCTATATGGCAGAAAACGGCGGAAAGTACAAAAAGATAAAAACCGTAACAAAAAACACAACTGTTACTTATACCAAAGCTTCACTTAAGTCGGGCGTGAAATATTCCTTCAAAATCCGCGCTTATGTGAGTGTTGACGGTGCCAAAGTCTACGGCGCATACAGTAATGTGAAAACTGTGAGTATCAAATAAATACAAACGGTTAATAAATTTTGATCATTGTTTTGCGGCTATGTCTCAATTGCAAATAATATACGACAGCTATTGACTTTAAAACGCAAAATGTGATATATTTGTCTACACAGGATTTTATTCAAAACGGAGGTTTAAAGACATGAATAAAACAACAAAAAAAGTTTTGTCATTAGTGTTAATGATGATTATGCTCCTTTCATCAATTCCTATGACAGCATTTGCTGCTAAAGAGTGTCTGAGTTTATATGACACTCACGAGTTTGGCACATATGTAACTACAACTGCTCCCACCTGTTCATCAAAGGGTGTTGCTACAGCAGAATGTACAAGATTATTATGTAATGCTAAATCAACTCAGGAGCTTGCAATTGTTCCCACAGCTCATAAGCCTAAGAATGTTGCAGAAAAGGCTGCTACATGCGATAAGCCCGGTCATACAGAGGGCGTTATCTGTGAATACTGCCTTGTAACAATCAGCGGTTGCCAGCTTATCCCTGCATTAGGTCACGATTCAAAGGTAACTGTAACAGCAAAAGAACCTACTTGCACAGATAACGGTAACACTGCAGGCACAAAGTGCAGCGTTTGCGGTACTGTTACTACAGGTGCTGTAGATCGTCCTGCTACAGGTCACGATTTCACAGAAATTATCAATCCTCACCCCAACTGCAAAACTCAGACTAACGGTAAGAAAACAAAGAAGTGCCTTACCTGCGGTCATACCGAGTCAGAAATTACAGTTGAATGGGCCCACAGCTACGGTAGCTGGAAGACAACAAAAACAGCTACATGTAAAGAAGAAGGCTCAAGAAAGAGAACCTGCCTTGTTTGCGATTATGTAGATACTCAGGTTGTTGAAAAGCTCAGCCATACACTTACAACTATCGCTGCTAAAGATGCAACCTGCACAGAAGCAGGCTACACAGCAGGTAAGGAATGCTCAAAGTGTGATTATAAAGAAGGCAAGGAAACTATCGCTGCAAAGGGTCACACATTAGAGGTTGTTCCCGGCACACCCGCAACCTGCACAGCTAAGGGTAAGACAGACGCAACAAGATGCTCAGTTTGTAAGATTGTTTTAACAGCAGCTGCTGACATTGCTGCTCTCGGTCACGATATGAAGAAAGATGCTTCTTCAGTTGAAGCTACCTGCACAACAACAGGTACTCTCGTAGAGAAGTGCTCAAGATGCACAAATACAACAACAAAAACTATCCCCGTAACTCACGCGGTTGAATGGTCAATCCTCAAGGAAGCAGACTGCACAACAGCAGGTAAGAAGATGGGCTACTGCGCTAAGTGTAACAGCAAGGTAGAGGAAATCATCCCTGCAACAGGCCATAAGGTAACCGGCAGCGGTTCATGGCTTGAAAAGGTAGCTGCTACATGTACAAAAGAAGGCGTAATGGAAGCTAACTGTTCAGTTTGCGGTAAGAAGACAACAAAGACAATTCCCGCACTCGGTCACACAGAGGTTGTTTATAAGCTTGCTGAAGCTCCGACTTGCCAGAAGGTTGGCTACACAGAAAGCAAATATTGCTCAGTTTGTAAGACAGTAA
>JAGBSR010000209.1 GCA_017631745.1 Clostridia bacterium
AAACTCGATTATGGTGGGCAAATTCCCAAGCTGTATCCTTAACGTCAGAGTACGTCCAGAGGTTGTGGATATTAATGTTCACCCTGCAAAAACAGAGGTTCGCTTCAGCGACGAGAGAAAGGTTTCATCAGCAGTGTATTTTGCAGTTAAATCTGCTCTCGAAAGCTTTGACACTATGCCTGAGCTTAATTTATCAAGAGCTGCTAAGGTTACTCAGAGAGCTATGCCTGAAAGTGTTCAGCTTAGTATGCTTGATGATGAACCCGAAAAGAAAGCCTATTTCAGCGGAAGTATTTTTACTCCTAAAGCTGAAGAAATGCATAAGCCTGCGGTTAAATCTGAACCCAAAAAAGATTTCTGGCAGAGTATGCCCGCTAAGGATTTTGCAAATAAAACTGTGTCTGCACCTGTTAAAAACGAAAAGGCGAAAACGGAAAATGAGCCTGATTTAGTTGCTGCAGCTATGCAGAATGTAAGAAATAAAAACGAGGAAATGCGCAAAGCTGCTCCTGTTGTAAATGAACAAAAGGCCGTTGTTTCTTCGGGCAGAGTTGCCGAAAAAGCAGCTGCGAACACTCCTTCTTATAAGCCTCAGCAGGCAAATATCAACACTCAGACTGTGAAGACAGAGCCTGCAAACAACGTTAAGCCTCAGCAGAGTGCACCTGCAAAGCCACAGCAGAATAACGCTTCTTCTAATAAACCTATCAGACTTCTCGGCGAGGTTTTCAAGACATATGTTATCTGTGAGTTCGACGGCAAGGTTGTTATGATTGATAAGCACGCCGCTCACGAAAGAATTATTTATAACAAAATGAAGGCCGCAGCTAAAGAAAATATTTCTTCTCAGGTGCTCTTATCAGCGGTTAAAGTTACTCTTAATAAAAACGAGTACACTGCCGTAATTGAAAACCTTGATGCTTTTAAATCGGCAGGCTATCTCATTGAAGATTTCGGCGATGGGGTAGTGGTTGTAAGAGAGTGTCCTATGCTTATTTCAGGTGACGATGTTGAAGATACAGTTATCGAAATGGCTGCTTATCTCGGTGAAAACCGAACAAATATTGAAACAGAAACCATCGACAGAATACACCATACAGCTGCTTGTAAGGCTGCTATCAAGGCAGGTTATAAAAACTCAACAGCTGAAATGAAGGTTCTTGCCGAGCAGGTGCTTTATGATGACAGTGTGAGATATTGTCCTCACGGCAGACCCGTTCTTATTGAGCTTTCAAAATATGAGCTTGAAAAACAGTTCGGAAGAATACAGTAATCAGGAGCAGATGATGAAAAAACCTCTTGTTGTAGTTGTTCTTGGTCCCACGGCTTCGGGCAAGACCTCTCTTGGTATTGAAATTGCTGAAAAGTTCGACGGCGAAATCGTCTCAGCTGACTCAATGCAGATATATGAAAATATGGATATTGCAACAGCCAAGCCCTCTGTTTCTGAGCTTGCGAGAGTGAGACATCACCTTATCGGTTTCGTACCTATGGGCGAAAGCTACAGTGTTGCTAAATATAAACAAGAAGCCCTCAGCGCTATTAATGATATTATATCAAGAGGCAAGCTTCCCGTTGTTGTCGGCGGTACCGGATTTTATATTGATACTTTAGTGAAAAACACTGAGTTTTTCGACTATGAAAGCACCGATATCAGAGAAAAGCTTGAAAAGCGTTGTGAGTCTGAGGGAATAGAGGCTCTTTACAGTGAGCTCGAAAGCATTGACCCCGAAACAGCCTCAAGACTTCATATCAATGATACTAAGCGTATTATCCGCGCCCTTGAGGTTTATCACCTTACAGGCAAGACAATCAGTCTGCAGGCTGAGTTGTCGCATCTTAACGAGAGCGCATATAATTGGTGTCTTATCGGTCTTAGAGCTGAAGACAGACAGTATTTATATGACCGTATAAACAGAAGAGTTGATATTATGCTTGAGCAAGGACTTCTCAGAGAAGCAGAAGCCTTCTTTGCAAGCGATATATCCGATACTGCCGCTCAGGCTATAGGGTATAAGGAGCTTAAGCCTTATATTGATGGCCTTGTAACTCTTGAAGAAGCGACCGAAAAGCTTAAAATGGAAACCAGACGCTATGCTAAAAGACAGCTTACCTGGTTCAGAAGAAACCCTGATATTAATTGGTTGGATATTGATTTACTTACATCTGATGAGCTGATTGATAAGGCTTGTCTGATTGTTGAAAATGAAAGGTAATACGAAATGAAGCCTGCAAAAGACACAAAAATTGCTATAGGACTTGTTGCCGCCTTTGTATTTATGGTGGCTCTGTACGGTATTAACTCCTTATACAATAACCGTACCGGCAAGCTTGAAACTGAATATATTTTTCCTTACAGCGAAACTCAGAGTGTGTCTGTAAAAGGCTTTGCCGTAAGGGATGAGAACATCAGTGTCAACGGCAAAAACACATCTATTTTCTATAAGGATGACAATCTTGTTTATGTACCTGTAATATCTGACAGTGAAAACATTGCCAAAAACGGTGTAATCGCTCTCGGCTTCAGTGATGAAAGTCAGGCTTCTGCTTATACCGAAGAGATGGAAATGCGCGAAAAGCTCGAGAATATTAAAGAAACAGCGAGCAAGCAGGGTCTTAACCACAGCAATGTGCTCTTTCTCAATTCTCAGATTGCAACTGGTATCTCAAACTATATCAAGGCTGTATCAGATGGTGATTTATCCGATGCACAGTCTATTGGAGAAAATGTTACGGCTAATATTACCTCCCGTCAGTCTGCAATCGGTGAAGAGCTCAGCTATGACGATATAATCAGCGATTACACAAAGCAAATCAAAACACTCAAATCCTCATATACAGTTAAAAATAAAATAACATCGCCTTATGCAGGTTATTTTATCAGCTATGTTGATGGATACGAGTCCGCTGTCAGCTACAGTGATATTGAAAAGAAAAATATCAGTAATGGCGACGGAGCCAAATACAGAGATATTCAGCATGCTGACACCGCAAATGCATACGGCAAGATTATTGCACAGCACACCTGGTACTACGTATTTGATATTAATGTTAACGATGCTTCTGTAATAAAAAGCGGACATTGGGTAAGCGTTTCCTTTGACGAACTCGGCATCAGAGATATTGATATGATTGTTCACGATATCACTGAGGCAAATGGTGATATCATTACTGTTACTCTTAAATGTACAGCTATGAATGAAAAGCTTGCTAAACTTCGTAAGGAAACAGCAACGATTGCTGTCAATAAATACAGCGGTTATAAAATCAACAATGATGCAATCAGTGAAAATGAAGACGGTGTTATTGGCGTTTATGTTATCGTCGGTAACATTATGAAGTTCGCACCCGTTGATATCAAATATTATGCAGATTCTTATGTTATAGCTCAGGGTATGACAATGCTCAGAAATGAAGAGGATAAGTCTGAGGGCTATTATCATAAGCTCAAGCAGTACGACCGAATTATAGTGAAAGGAATTAATCTTGAAGATGGAAACATTATCTCTTGAAGAAAGATTTAAAAATATAGAACACAATATCGGTGTTATCAGAGAAAGAATTGCCGCTGCCGCTAAGGAAGCAGGCAGAAATCCTGAGGATATTAAGCTTATGGCGGTAACAAAGACGGTTGAGCCTATGTTCATCAATCACGCCATTGAGTGCGGTATCGACCTTATAGGTGAAAACAAGGTGCAGGAATTTCTCTCGAAAAAGCCTTATCTTAAGCTTGATAACTGTAAGGCGCATCTTATCGGTCACCTTCAGACCAACAAGGTAAAGCAGATTATCAGTGAGGTTGATATGATTCAGTCTGTTGACAGTGTTAAGCTGGCAGGGGAGATATCAAAAAGAGCAACAGCTCTCGGTATTACTGTCGAGTGCCTTGTAGAGGTTAATATAGGCGACGAAGAAAGTAAAACAGGTCTTGATATGGAGCTTCTTTACGATACACTTCATCAGATTTCACTTATGCCCGGCATTAAAGTCAAGGGTCTTATGACAATACCGCCTATTTGTGAAGACGATGAGTCCTTAAATAAATATTTTTCAAAAATGCACGAAATATTTATTGACATAAAGAGTAAAAAGTTAGATAATATAGATATGTGTATACTTTCAATGGGAATGTCAGGGGATTACGAAGCAGCTGTAAGAAACGGTTCTGATTTAGTCAGAGTCGGCTCAGCTATTTTCGGTCCAAGAATCTATTAATATAAAGAGGAGATAAAAATATGGACATCAAAAATATATTCGGAAAAGTTCAGGAATTCAGAAACAGCAGAACAGAAGACGATGAGGATATTCTTGACAGCGCTGTAAGTGAAGATGATTATGAGGATGTAAGAAAGCCCAACAAATTTTCAAGCGGTATTTTTGCAGACGAAGAGGAAACTCCCGTAAACTCGTTTGCTTCATTTAATTATTCACCTACAGCTGCTCTTCCTGATTTTGCTACAGGTGAGGATTTTGCTCCGCTTAAGGGTCTTGATGAAATTGCAAAAGACAGTGCACCTCAGTCAAATCTTTATGATATGAACTCATCAAAGGTTCGTTCAGGCTCAAAGTTCAAGCTTACTTTTATTTCACTTCACGATATTTATGATGCTAAGAATGTTGCCAATCTTATGATGGACAGAAACACAATTGTTGTAGTAAATCTTTCACTTCTCTCGGAAGATCAGAGCAAGCGTGCAATGGACTTCCTCGACGGTGCTAAATATGTGACCAAGAGCGTTTTTGCAAGATTTGCAGAGAGCATTTGCGCTTTCATACCCTCAGATATTGAGCTTCACGGTGATTTTTATAATCAGGTAGAATTATAATATTTCAAAGACTTTAAAAAGATAGGGGATAGTTAAAATGTCAACAAATAAATATTCATTCGCTTCTGCAGGCAAAAACAGATATTTTGCAACTGAGGTTGACGAATATGTGAGAAAATCTTCAGAAGAATATGAAAGACTTTATAAGAATTTCAGAGCTCTTGAAAAGAAGCTTAAAAATATAGGTCCTGCTATCGAAGAATATAACAACAGCAAGAACACTGTTTTTGCTGCTATAGTCAGAGCTGAAAGCTATCTTGAAAATGTTACTGCTCAGGCTAATGAGTCTTCTGCTGAGATTATTAAAAAGGCAAGCGAAGAGGCTGAAAGCTTACTTCTTACCAAAAAGGCAGAGGCTGAAGCTTACTATTTCAATCTCACCCACGAAGCTGACGAGAGAATAGTCGAGCTTAACAAGGAAATTGAGACACTTGAAAAGCGCTCTGAAGAGTTGACTCAGAAGTATCTCAACGATACCAAGGAAAAAGCTAAAGAAATTATCGAAAACGCCAAGACTAAGGCGGCTGAAATTGTTGCTGCTGCTTATCACGATGCAAAGGATGCAAGAGAAAAGAGCGAAGAGATTATTGCTGCTACAACTTCTGAACTCAACAGACTCAAAGCTGAAATTGCAAAATATAAGAACGAAATTATTAATGTTGTGGCAACAATCAAGCCTGCGGTTGATGCTATCGGCGGTGATGCTGAGTTTGATTTTGTACCCACTACAATTGAAGTTGACACAGATGACCTCGCTGTTGATTTGCCTGAGTTCAGCCTTAATCCTGATGATTATGAGCCTCAGACAGAAGCAGAAAAATCACAGTATCCTGATTTTTACGAGGATATAAGCTCCGTTTCATCTCCCGAATATTACGGTGAGAGCGAAGAGTTTACAATGCCTCAGATGCCCGTTATCCCTGATTTGACAGAAGAAATTAATCAGCAGACAATGATTTTCCAGGATCTTGGCAATGCTATCTTTGATACTGATGATTTTGACAGTGATGAAATCGATTTTTCCTATCAGCCTAATTTTGACGGCTTCTTTGACGACGATATTACTACAGACTAAGAGTGATTCCTTTGAATAAAAACAAATTAACATCGGCAAAAATAAAATTATATTCCGTAATTTCTATTGTTCTTCTGGTACTCGCTGACCAGATTATCAAGCTTTTTGTCGATATGTACCTTAAGCCTGTCGGCAGTGTACCTGTAATATATAAAATATTGCAGCTGTCTTATTATGAAAACGATGGTGCCATGATGGGAATGATGAGCGGTAAAACCGTCACAATGACCGTGCTTGCAGTTATTTGCCTTGGCGTAATTGCCTTTGTGATTTTTTCGGGCAAGGTTAAGTTCGGTGTTGATTATTGCTGTATTGTGTTGATGATGTCAGGCGGTCTCGGTAATATCATCGACAGAATATTCAGAGGTTATGTAATAGATTATATTGAGGTTTTATTTGTAGATTTTTATATTTTCAACTTTGCCGATTGCCTTGTGACATGTGCGGCAATATTGATGATATGTAATCAGATTTATGAAATTGCAAAAGAGCGAAAAGCTAAGAAAGAGAAGGCAGCCGATGATTAACGCCCATATTATCAGAGTTACAGACGAAAATGTCGGTGAAAGAATTGATAAAGTAATATGTCAGGCTGTCGACGGTTTGAGCCGCTCTGCTGTGCAAAAAATCATCGATGAAGGCAATGTCAGCGTCGGTGATAATGTTATTTCAAAAAATTACAAGGCTCGAAGCAACGATGTTATAAAGGTTATAATTCCTCAGGCTAAGGAGCTTGAAATTACTGCTGAAGATATTCCACTCGACATCAGATATGAAGACAGTGACCTTTTGGTTGTAAATAAGCCTAAAGGAATGGTTGTACATCCTGCGGCAGGTAATTATGACGGCACTCTCGTAAATGCACTTATGCATCACTGCAAAGGCTCTTTATCCGGTATCAACGGAGTTATCCGACCTGGCATCGTACACCGGATCGACAAGGATACAAGCGGTCTTCTTATAGTTGCAAAAAACGATTTTGCTCATATTAATCTCGCCGAGCAGATAAAAGTTCACTCATTTACAAGAGAATATCAGAGTGTTGTTTACGGAAAATTCAAAAATGAAAGCGGTTTGGTTGATGCGCCAATCGGAAGACATCCCGTAGACAGAAAGAAAATGGCGGTTACGCCTAAAAATTCAAAAAATGCCGTTACACATTATAAGGTTATAAATGAATATGACGGCTTTACACATTTGGGGCTTCGTCTTGAAACAGGCAGAACTCATCAGATAAGAGTACATATGGCTTATATCGGGCACCCTGTTGCAGGTGATGCGGTTTACGGCCCTAAGAAGGTGATTGAATCACTGTCGGGTCAATGCTTACATGCAGGTCTGATCGGCTTTAAACACCCGAGAACAAACGAATATATCGAAATTAAAAGCGAATTACCGGAGTATTTCACTTCTTTCCTGAGGAGGATAGATAAAAATGGCAGATAATAAAAAGATAGATTTATCCAACTGGCTTCTTGCCAGTGACATTGACGGTACTTTAAACGACAAGACCAGAAAACTCGTTTACAGAAATTATGATATGATTCAGAGATTTATAAATGAGCACGGAGGCAATTTTACTCTCGCTTCCGGCAGAAGTCCTGAGTCAATGAGAAAGCACTTTAAGAGACTCGATATAGCAGACGGAAAAGCTATTGTATTGAACGGTGCAGGTATTTATGATTTTGCCGAAGAAAAAATGGTTTGGCACAGCCCTATGAATGAACACTGTATCGATATGGTAAGACAAAGTGTTAAAAAGTTCCCGACTCTTGCTTTTCAGGTAATTACTGACAAAGCAGTGTATCTTTTCAGACCCACAGCCACAGCAAGAATTCTTGCTGTGAATGCTCAGCTTCCTATTAAGTATTACTACAACTTTGAGTCAATACCAAAGGAGAATTGGTACAAGGTAATTTATACAGCTATTCCTCCCGCAATTCAGGCGGTAAAGAAATTTATTGAAAAGCTTTCAGATACAACTGAAAATCTTATGCTCTCATCAGTCTGGAGCTATGAAATGGTAAACGAAGACACAAATAAGGGTGTTGCGGTGCTCAAGCTCGCAGATATTTTAGGCGTAGATCACGGTAAAACTGCTGCTATTGGTGACTATTTCAATGATTATGAGATGCTTAAAAGGGTTGCTCTTCCTGCTTGCTGCGGACAGGCACCCAAGGGCATGAAGGAGATTTCTAGGTTTGTTGCAGGACACTGTAATCATGGTGCTGTTGCAGACTTGATAGAATATATTATAAACAACCATAATATTTTTTAAGGAGGATTAATATGGAAGACATTAAAAAGTTGCAGCTTA
>JAGBSR010000210.1 GCA_017631745.1 Clostridia bacterium
ATAAAAATATCGAGTACGGCTATTATCACGGCTATACCCTCTTTGACAAAAAGGGCATTAAGGCGCACTTCCCCTTCGGTTTCGGTCTTTCATATACCGACTTTGAGGTGAGTACACTGCCGTGTGAGAAAGACGGCGATGTAATCAGAGTCAGAGCCACCGTAAAAAATATCGGTGAATTCGACGGTGACGAAGTGCTTCAGGTTTATGTTGGCAGTGATAATAAAGATATTGACAGACCTGTCAAGGTACTCAAAGGCTTTAAGCGTGTAAGTGTCAAAGCAGGTGAAGCTCTTACTGCAGAGATTGATGTGCTTATTGATGACATTAAATTTTACAATGCAGAAAACGGTAACTGGGAGCTTGACGAAAGCTACACAGTTTATGTGGGAACAGACAGTAAGAATGTAGCCGTTGCAGGAAAAATCAGCTTCTGAGGTGAAAACAATGAAAAAAAGTCCATATTCACCCGATGAATTTATGTCGAGTCTTTACGGCAAGATAAAGGCAGAGCCCTATAAAAATGCGGTTTCTTATGAGGATGCACTTGAAATCGGCAAAAGTATAAAAGAAAAGGCCATGGAACTTTTTTCTCTTGAAAGATTAAACTCCATGGCAACCGAATTAAGGCTTGTCCCCGTCGGTAAAGTCCTTGATTATCCCGATTATACACTTAAAAAGTATTCGGTGGAAATTCTTCACGGCTTAAACAGTCTTGTCTATATCCTTGAGCCTAAGAATGTTAAAGGCAAAACCAACGGCGTTATTGCTCTTTGCGGCCACGGCTACGGTGTAAGGCAGATACTCAACATCTCAAAAAAAGGCAACAAAAAGCACTTAAACTATATCGACAACTATCAGAATAACTTTGCAGTAGAAATGGCAAAAAGAGGCTGTACAGTTATCGCTCCCGAGCTGTTCGGTTTCGGTGAGGCAAGACTCAGTCACGATCTGTGGAAGCCATTTTACATAAGCTCCTGCGATGAGCTTTCGCATCATCTGCTCCCCTACGGGCTTACAACTGCATCACTCAGAGTTTATCAGGCACTCACTTGTGCAAAGATTTTGAGAAAACTTGAAGCAGTTGATGAAAACAAGGTTTCGCTTATGGGCATTTCAGGTGGCGGTCTGACTGCGCTCTATGCATCAGTGCTTGACGAGAGCATTTATAAAACTGTTATCTGCGGTTATGTCAACACATTTAAGGATAGTATTCTTTCAATGTGGCACTGTCCTGACAACTACATCCCGCACATTCTTGAAACGGGTGAAATCTATGATTTTGCCGCTGCTCTGGCACCAAAGGAGCTGTTTATAGAATCAGGCGAAAAGGATAAGCTTTTCCCCATAAAAGCCTCCCAGCAGGCACACAACAGCATAAAAAGAGTTTATTCTCTTATGAATGCTGAGGATAAGCTTCACATTGATGTTTTTCCCGGCAAGCACGCTGTCTGCGGGAGAAAATCATTTGACTGGCTCTCGGAATAACAAAATAATATCACGGTGATTCCTCTGAGGTTTCACCGTGATTTTTTGTTTATTTGGTTATAGGTTCAAGAGTGATGCAGATGTCTGCTTTATAAACACCGTCAAGCTTAACTGTCAGCTTCTTAATATCGGCATAATCATCGTCATATTCATATGCACCCTTGAGTGCCTCGGCTTTCATAACTGAGAAAGTGCCGTCAGTTAAAGATGAAGCCTTAAGCTGTTTATCACCGATTGTAAGAATTGCAGTTTTGCCGCCTTCTGAAATTTCTATATCAGCCTTTGTATGCATAAACCAATAAATTTCACTCGGCACAGAACAGATAACCTTATCGGTAACCTTGAGAGATGAGCTGTTATCATAAAGTTCAAAGTCTCTCACAGCACTCAGGGCACCGTTCATTCGGTATGCATCTGTCATTTTGAGCGAGCATTTGCCACCGTCAGCGGTCTCTTCAAAAGAAGAGAAGGAAGCTCTTGCGAGAGCATACTGATCCTCAACAGTCATTTTCGGGTTGATTACAAGTGTGTTCTGACCCTCGGCACGCTTGCAGTAGTTTTTCCATCTGCCACCTGCAGGAAGGTTAAGGAAATAGTTGGGAGCATCATAAGCTCCGGGACCGAGCTCCTCTGCCCATCTTTCACCCATTGCATCAAAGACGAAGGTGCCTATATCAAGATCGCCGTGGTTTGTATAATTGTAGCCTCCCTTTATACCTGCAAAGGTTGCATTTTTATCGAGATAAGCACTTCTTAAAAGTACAAGCTCCTGTCCCACATCTGAGCCGAGCTTTAATGCAAGTGTCTCATCTGAAAAGTCTGCATTTTCGGCTGTGTAGCTTCTGTCGTACCAGAGAAGTGAAAGTGTATCTTCCTTGCCCTTTCCGTTTCTTTCGGTGTCAGTTGATGTGTTAGGTGTAAATACTCCTGCCACATCCCACATCTGATAGCAGGCAAGAAGAGACGAATCACATTCCGAGGCATACCAATGAAGAGCAGGTGTGAAGCACATTCTGTCTTTATTGTCACCGAAGTTGAAAACACCTGTAGGTGTGGTTATGTAAACAGGGAACTTACCGAGCTCCTTGAAGCCGTCTATTTCACTCATACCATAATCGGTACCGAGAAAATTCTTTGATGTGGCTACAAAGTTTACTATTGAATTCATACCTGATTGACTGTAACCCGGGCCCTCAGCATAAACACCATCGGGAGTAAAGTTAGCGAAAGCTACAGGCATAGCTTCATAGCACATCTTAAGGAACTCTGCCGCCTCATCGGGATAGTAGGAACTGAAAGTCATAGATGCGATACCAACACCGCTGTAACAGATGCTGTTCCAGTTATTTTTTGACCAGGTGAACCAATTTTTAAGATAGTTCTTTGACAGAGCAGGCTTTATAGCATACTCGTAAGTTGTTGCAGCAAGATAGTCTTTTTGCTCAGTGGTAAGATAGTCATAAAACCAGTCATAACCTATTGATACCGCAAGAGCCATCTCTGCCGTTGCAAGAAAATGAGAAGTACACCAATCGTCATAGCTGCATACATTTTCAAGCTCTTCCCACGCTCTGTCGGCATATTTCTTTTCGCCTGTTATCTGCCATGCATAGCCGAGTATAACCATACGATTGATAACCTCACGGGAAATCGGTAAAATACTGTCTTCCTCATCGAGGACATATTCCATAACAGGGTAAATATTTCTGTCGAGAAGACCGTCGGCATTAGCGATTACACTGTTGCTGAGCGCCTGAGTGTATTCAGTAAAATTGCCGCTGTTATATTCGTCTCTTGCATAATCGAAGTTTTCCTTTTTTACAAGAACAAAGGGATGAACATCTTCTGCTTCAGCAAGAGCTTTTTTGAGTTCTTGTTTTGTCACGGCACCCATATTGAAATCAAGGTCGATATACTCAATACCCACATCCATCATATCAGGAATGACATCGAGATAAGGCAGTGCTATATGAAGAGGTGATGCCGATAAAATCATAGTTAAAACTGAAAGCAAAGCTATCAGCGATTTAAGAATAAACATCCTGATACCCTCCTTATACTATACCCTTGATAGCCGGGTACAGCTTTCTCCATCTGAGATATTTCTCTTCATATTTATCTGTAAGCTCCTTCTCAGGAACAACTGTTTCAGCTGTTTTGTAAACCTTATTTTCGAGCTCTGCATATTCATCGGTGGTCATTACACCCTTTGCTGCAAGCATAGCCGCACCGAGAGATGCACCCTCCTGGTTTTCGGGAATGCAAAGCTCGATACCGAGCACATTTGCAATAATTTTCAGCCACAGCTTATTTTTTGTACCGCCACCGCAGACGTTTGATTTTTTGATGTCAATTCCCATATTGCGAATAATATCAATATTGTGCCTCAGAGCAAAGGCAACACCCTCAAGCACGGCAAGGCTCATATCGTCCTTGTCTGTGTCAAGGCTCATTCCGTAGAACATACCTCTTACATCGGTGTCATTGAGAGGTGAACGCTCACCCATAAGATAAGGCAGGAACAAACAGTCATTTTCACCAAGTCTGTCTTCCTTTGAAAGCACCTCGTCATAACCGTCACGAAGAACCTTTTCAATCCACCAGTTACAGCAAACCGCTGCAGAAAGCATACAAGCCATCTGATGATAGTTACGGCTTGCAGAGCAGAAGGAGTGAATTGCACTTTCTCTATCAAGGCTGAATTTATCGCTGACAGTAAAGATAGTACCGCTTGTGCCGAGAGATATATTGCAGTCGCCGTTTTTTACGGTGCCCGTACCGATAGCTGCAGCAGCATTGTCACCTGCACCGATGACGATTTTCACTTCACCGAGACCAAGCTCCTTGGCAAGGTCAGCTTTAAGCACACCTGCACTTTCGTCACTTTCAAGCACTTTCGGAAGCCATTCTTCTTTTATGCCGTGCTCGTCAATAATATTCTTTGCCCAACAGCGGTTTTCCACATCAAAGTAAAGTGTGCCCGAAGCGTCGGAAACATCGGTGCAAGCTTTCCCTGAAAGTCTGTAGGCAACATAATCCTTGGGGAGCATAATTTTGCTTATCTTGCTGTAATTTTCAGGCTCGTTTTCCTTTACCCATAAAAGCTTCGGCAGAGTAAAGCCCGCAAATGCAATATTTGCTGTATTGTCAAGAAGATAATCCTTGTTTTCATTGAGCTTATCCGTCTCTGACTGACTTCTCGAATCGTTCCACAAAAGCGCAGGGCGGATAACTTTATCATTTTCGTCAAGCATAACGAGTCCGTGCATCTGACCCGAAAAAGAGAAGGACTTTACTTCCTTTGCTTCTATACCCTCAAAAAGTTCTTTAAGGGCGGAAGTTGTCTGATTATACCAATCCTCAGGATTCTGCTCACTCCAGCCGCCGCGAGGAAAATATAAGGGATATTCCTTAGTGACCGAGGATACAACCTCACCGTCACCGCTTAAAAGCAGAGTTTTGACAGAGGAAGTACCAAGGTCGATACCAACATAATAATTCATAATCTACCTCTTAAAAAAGAATCTGATTTACTATTGTCTGTAAGTATTCCTGTCTGCCGGAATCGGGGTTGGTTGTAATTTTCTTTTCACAGGCATAAGCTGAAAGTCCCTCAAGAGTTGCTTCACCGCTTAAAATCTTTTCACCGATACCCTCATTGAATGAAGCATACTTATTCTTAATGAAAGCATCAATTCTGCCGTCTTCGATAAGCTCTGCTGCCTTGATAAGACCGAGTGCAAAGGTATCCATAGCAAGAATGTGACCGTAGAACATATCCTCAAAGGAGTTACTGGGTCTGCGGTTTTTAGCGTCAAAGTTAAAGCCGCCTGTAAGACCGCCTGCCTTGAGCACCTCATACATACACATTGTTGCTTCATAAACATCAAAGGGGAATTCATCTGTGTCCCAACCTAAAAGAAGGTCGCCCTGGTTGGCATCAATTGAGCCGAGCATTCCGTTAATAGCTGAAATACGAAGCTCGTGCTGGAAGGTGTGACCTGCAAGTGTAGCGTGGTTAGCTTCAATGTTCATCTTGAAATCCTTGTCAAGTCCGTACTGACGAAGGAAACCGATAGCAGTTGCCGCATCAAAATCGTACTGATGCTTCATAGGCTCTTTCGGTTTGGGCTCTATATAGAAGTCACCTGCAAAACCTATCTTTCTGCCGTATTCAACAGCCATTTTCATAAGGCGGGCAATGTTTTCCTGCTCAAATTTAACATCAGTGTTGAGAAGACTTTCATAGCCCTCTCTGCCTCCCCAGAAAACATAGCCCTTACCGCCGAGCTTAACGGTGATATCAAGAGCTTTTTTAATCTGAGCCGCCGCGAAGCAATAAACCTCTGCACTGTTGGTACTGCCTGCACCGTTCATAAACTTGGGATTGCCGAACATATTTGCAGTACCCCAAAGGCATTTAATTCCGGTTTCTTTCATTTTGATGAGTATGTAATCGGAAATTTCATCAAGACGGGCATTTGTTACATTGATATCCTCATCCTCAGGAACCAGGTCAACATCGTGGAAACAGAAATATTCTATGCCCATTTTGCTCATAAATTCAAAGCCTGCATCAACCTTAGCCTTGGCATGAGCCATTGTTGCTTTTTCATTGTCAAAGCTCTTGTCAGCAGTACCTGCACCGAACATATCAACACCGCAGGCACCGAGGGTGTGCCACCAGGCCATAGCAAAGGGAAGGTGCTCACTCATTTTCTTACCAAGGATAACACGATCCTTATCATAGTAACGGAAGGCCATAGGATTTTTGCTGTCCTTGCCCTCAAATTTTACTTTGTCAATAAACTTAAAAAACTCCATAATAATTCTCCTTTTCGGTTTGATTACCGATTTGATTATATCATACACATTATTCCCTTTTCAACCTAAAAGTAAAAAACCTCCCTAATTATGCACATTAGTGTACAAGTCAGTGAGGTCTGTATGCTTATTTTTTTACAGCTTAAATTTTTTTCTTAACCATATCGATAAACTGCGATGTCGTTTTGCCTGTCAGCGATATTACACCTGTTGCAAGCTTACCGACAAAAAGCGGAATGCCTACAGAAGCAATATTACTCTCTAAAAACTCATCCTTTTCGTAGAGTCTCATAACATACTTATAATCCTTTGAGCATACCATTGCCGCCTTGGCGTGAGTACCGTCCTCTTTCATCTGCAAAATAATCCATAAATATTTCTTGGTAATATGTTCAGTTTCATTTGCCAATTCAGGTGCTTTACCGGAAACGGCATAAAAGAAAAAAACACTTTGCTGGATAAAGGTGTTTTTTCACCTTACTCCACATAAAAAGCGTGCTTAGTCTGTCATTATGACAGCACATAACGGTTTAAACGGCAAGCAGAAATCTTCTCGGTCAATCTTCATAAAACAATAAAATCTGAATAATTCGGTTATTAATCTTCAATATGGATTCAGCGATTTCGCTTTACTATATATCCTGAAAATGCTATAATGCAGATAT
>JAGBSR010000211.1 GCA_017631745.1 Clostridia bacterium
TGCTCTGTCAGGGTGGTTTTGCCCGAGTCAACATGAGCAAGTATTCCTATATTATGAATCTTTTGGGACATAAATTGTTATCTCCTTAATTTATCAGAAATCAGATTAAGCTCAGAAAAGAAGCATTATCCTTTATCACAGTCAAGCTACTTTACAAAGCTCTTTCCGTCACCTTGAATTTAAGTTCGATTTCCTTTATAGAATATCACAAAAGCAATAATAAGTAAAGGATAAGTGAAGAAGCGGATAAACATTTTCCTTCGCAATAAAACCAAATCAAAAATTGTCAGACAATGCAAAAAGATATATTGAATTATCGGAATTTTATTGTATAATAAATTTATAACTAATATAGTCAAGGAGAAAACTTATGAAAAGACAAAAATTATATCTATAATGCTGATAAAAAAATCCACGATATAAGCGATCTGCTTTTTGGTATATTCATTGAAGATATCAACTTTGCGGCTGACGGTGGACTTTATGCCGAAAAGATCGTTAATTGCTCATTTGAATATACAGAGCTCGCTGTAGATGATGCTCTTTATCACTGGATGACCTTGCATGCTAATGATGATCCATACCCCTGTTTTATGACTTATGGTCTCGGTTTTTATGATTACTTCCTGCTTGCAGAAGATATTGGTGCTGTCGGTGTACCCGTGCTCAACTGCGGTCTTTACTGTCAGGCAAGAGGCAGACAGCCTGTGCCCATATTTTGACGATAACGGAGCGTATACAGCAGAGTTTCAGAAGTACCTTGATGATATGCTACGCACTTGACAGTCAGTACTTCTTCGGTAATGATATAATTTTCGCTCCCATAGTAAACAAAGCTCAGACAGAAAAGGAAATATATATCTCCGACGGTGAATGGATACTTACCAAAGACGGTAAGATCTATACAAAGGGCTATCATACTATCAAGGCTGAAATCCATGAGTTTATTGCATTTGTGAGAAAAGGTGCAGATATTTATAAGTGTTTCCAGTGAAACTGCAAAACCTGATACAAGAAGGTAATATATATGTCAGATAAACCTAACATTTTAATCATTAACCCCGACCAGATGCGTGCAGACGCACTTCATCATCTAGGCAACGAAGCCTCATATACACCGAACCTTGATAAATTAAGCTTTGACGGTGTCAGCTTCAAGAACGCCTTTTGTCAGAATCCCGTCTGTGTGCCAAGTCGTTGTTCATTTATGACGGGACTTTATCCTCACACAAAGGGACATAGAACAATGTCCTATCTTCTTCACGAGGACGAGGGTAATCTTTTTTCCGATATGAAAGATGCCGGATATTATACTGTATCCTCAACCCGTGGCGATTTAATGGCAGGTCAGCTGAGAAAGTACCATAGAGAGCTTATTGACAAATACCTTATGTTCTCTCACGTAAAGCCCCCTGCCACTGTTGTGAAATCCGGTAGAGGTGAAAAAGGAAGCGATACATTCTTCTCATTTTTTGACGGCATCATTCCTGAGAATAAGAAGAAACGCGAGATAAAAAATATCGATGATCTTTGCATCGATTCTGCTGTAAGACAAATAAAGAAAAGGCCCGGTAATAAGCCTTTCTTTATGTTTGTAGGTCTTAACTTCCCTCACCCGCCCTATCAGATAGAGCAGAAATATTATGATCTCATAGACGAAACCAAGCTTCAGCAGCGTATACCCAACATTGAAGACAGCGACGGTAAGCCGCTTATGGAAAAAGGTCTTATGGAAGCCTTGGGTGTCTCTGAATGGAGTGAAGACCGATTAAAAGAAATCCGTCGTACATATCTTGCTATGTGTGCCAAGGTTGATGACCAGGTGGGCAGACTTATCAGCACATTAAGAGATGAGGGTATCTATGATAACACAGCCATTATTGTACTCTCTGACCACGGCGATTACACTACTGATTATGGCATAGTGGAGAAATGTCAGAACTGTTTTCCCGACTGTCTTACAAATGTACCTTTTATCATAAAACCTCCGAAGCATATAGCTGTTGACAATGGTATCAACGAAAATCTTGTTGAACTTGTAGATTTATGTGCTACAATCTATGACCTTGCAGGTATCAAGTGCAAAAGACAGAGTTTTTCTGAAAGCCTTCTCCCGACATTGAAAGATAAAGCTACAGCACATAAGGATTATGTCTTCTGCGAAGGTGGCAGACTTCTTGGTGAAGAGCATTGCTCGGAAAGCAATCTTTTCATAAACGAGGATGCTATCTATTCACCCAGACTGCTTTTACAGATGAGAGAGGACGGCACTCACACAAAGGCAGCAATGATACGCTCCAAGGATTACAAATATGTAATGAGGCTCTATGAAAAAGACGAGTTTTATGAGCTCGCCGAAGGAGAAAGCATCAACAGCATTGATGATGAAAAGTATAAAGAGATTATCACAGAAATGAAGGAAGAGCTCCTTTTATGGTATATGAAAACCTGTGATGTTGTACCGCAGAAATATGACGACCGTTTTACTGATGAGCTCCTCCAGAATAACATAGCTTCTGTGGGTATTCCGCTTTTTGTCGGCAAGCTTGCAACAGGCTTAATATCTCTGACAGGTAAAACCACATCGCAGTTTATTGATATGGTTAAGAAAAAATTTAAGTTATAAAACAAAATAACCCCTGTTTTTTATATTATAACAGGGGTTATATTATTTTCAGCTACTATTTTATGTACGGTATCAGAACCGGTATAAATAGTATAGTATCAATATTACGTTTATAAGTTTGATATAAATCTTCTTTAATGTTATAACATAATACTCAGCCTGTCAGAGTATTGGTTACTGTAAGTACACACGCAATTATACCCATTATTATTCCGCCGATGTAGGGATTCTTTGTCTTTTTATAAATCATATGGCTGATAAGTGATGACAGAGGTAAAATCAGCACAATCGGGAACAGCCATATACCCATAATACCGCTGAGAGGGTCAAGGAGCATTTTGCCTGTAATAAAGAATGTGATGTACTGTGCCATAATCATAATCTGCGGGCCGAGGAAGACGAAGAACATCTGCATAAGAGGACTCTTCCACTTGTTCTTGCCCGTATCAATATAACCTGAGCAGTTACCTGAAATACTGATGATTATGTAATAGAAAAGCCACATAG
This sequence comes from Clostridia bacterium, assembly GCA_017631745.1. Lineage (GTDB taxonomy): Bacteria > Bacillota > Clostridia > Oscillospirales > Acutalibacteraceae > UBA6857. The sequence goes on from JAGBSR010000211.1 coordinate 3,134, forward strand.
GTACAAAACGAAGAATCATACCCCAGTGCTGTGCATCAAAGGCACGGATGGTTGCAAAGCACCACAGACGGTAGTCTGTAAGGAAGAAATAATCTGAAAGGTAAACGAGCATAAAGGATGCACCTACAACACTGAGTGCAAGAACAACAGTTTTGATAAGCTTCTGTTTGCTTATTGTGATACCTCGTTCTGCCTTGTCGATAGGATTTTTCTTCTGACTAGCTCGAAGAATAAGCAGAGTTATAAGTCCGCAAAGTAGCGACCAGATTCCGATAACACGGGATGCACCCTGATTCCAGAAGGAGCTTTGTAAAAGGAAGCCTATTGCAAAAGCAATAAGATAAGCAGGGATGCTCAAAGCAGCAGTAATAATCTGACTGCGAAGCATCTTTTTGCGTACCTTGTCTTCGGGTGCCGGCCAGGGAGCTACATCTGTTTGTGCCTTCAATTCACTGAAATAGGGTAAATCAAGCATAGCCAGAGCCGAGAACAAAACAAACATAAAGAAGCCAACAATACCTATAGCGTTGAATGCCGCCTTGTACTGCCAAATCTGATTTGTATGAGCTAATTCATTTGGTGCACCTAAAGCTCTGTCAAAAAAGTCGGTGCTGAAGGATACAACCCGTGAAGAAAAGTGTGCCCAAGGATGTGTGATGGCAGGGTTATAGATAGCACGGATAGCGTTTTCACCGTCAATCTCTTTTTAATAGAAGACATCAGCAGTTCTTGCTTCAAGGCCTTCAGGGTCAGCACCGAAATTAAGGAAAGACTGAGCCGTTGACTGATTTATAAATTCTCTCGGAGCCTTGCCGTCAACACGGTGAAAGAATTCATCATACTGACAGGCAACAATTGCTGCATCACGGCTGCCGAACATATTGTAAAAGGCATCGTTTTCATCCTTATACACGGCATCATTTGAAACCAGCAATGCGGCAGAAATAAGACCCTCCTCATCCTGCAAAACAGCTTCACGGCAGGCAAGAGCACCGTTTGAGTGGCCTGTGACACCAATTTTGTCAGCATCAACATAAGGCAGACGGGATAAATATTTCACGCCGTCATAAAGGCCGTTGGCATTGTTTTTGTCATCCCACCAGGTATTGGACGGGATAACCTCGGAATCGCCGTGGCCATACATACTGATAGCAAGAACTACATAACCTCTGCGAGCATATTCAACATAATTAAGGTCCTGCATTTCACGGTTATTGTACCAACCGTGGCTGACAACGATAGCCGGCGCCTTATCTTGGGCAGTTGCATTTTCGGGTACAAGCAAAAGAGCATCAAGCTTGTGACCGCTGTCAGTTTCGATAGTCAGGTCGTGGTACTCTGTAGCACCGAAATCAGTCTGAAAAACAGATGCACCGACAGAACTTATAAGACAAAGAAGTAATGCAATGCATACCCAGAATTTAGCATTTCGTTTCATATAAACACCTCCATATTTTCTACTAAGAATTTTATCATAAACTGCTTCATTTTTCAACTTTTATGTAACTCAAATCAAGCAAAAAGCACTCACAGGTGTGAGTACTTTTCACTGAAATATATCAAGGGAAATATTTATTGCAATAATCCTTCAGTTTTAAATTATACTGCACACTGCTAAAGGGAGCAAAAATCAGAATATGGTCAGAGAATGGGAACAGTATAAAATCAAATGTTGCACCTGACTCTTCAAAAGCCTTTTTAACTGAATCGGCATTCCCTACGGGTACAGTTTTATCCTTACCGCCATAAGCTAACAATGAGGGAATTGAGTTTTCCTTAACATAATATACGGGAGAAACGAGTTCTATAAGCTCCTTTTCTTTACCGTTATTCATATACTGCTCGGTAAGTGCTGTACCTGCCAGCATTTTTGCAATTCTCGGGCCTGCTTCTCCCCAAGCCTCTGTAGTGAAGTCAGAGGGGCCTACCTTGTTTGCGGCAAAAGCAAGAGGGATGGCACTTTCCTCAGGACGGGAATAGGAATAAAGCATAGAAAGATGTGCACCTGCTGAGTAGCCTGAAGAAGCAAGTTTTGTTATATTAAGCCCCTTCTCATCTGAAAACTTTTTGATTGCCTCAATAGCTAAAGTAATTTCATCAAGAACAGTCATAACACTGTATGTATCTCTGTTTTCATCGTTAATAAGAGTATAGCTCATAGTTGCGGTAATGTAGCCTTCGTTTGCAAGAGCCACACATTCGCCCATCATTTCATCCTTACTGCCTGATGACCACGAACCGCCGTGAATGAAAAGAATACAGCCGTTTGCTTCCTTTTCATAAGCCTTGGCGGGTACATAAATGTCCATTACATTTCTTTCGCCTGTACCGTAGGCAATGTCAGAAAACACTTCGTATTTCGGTGTTATGCCTAAAACGGTTGAACCAACCATTGTGAGAACCGAAAGAATAATTCCTATAATTTTTTCAAACATACTAAATCCCCTTTTCTTTTTTAAGATTTACAGACATATTTATGTCTATATTTTTATTATAGTCAAAACAAAAAAATTATCCAATTAAAAACAATTATAAAAAGCAAGGTTAAAACAGTTACAGCTACTGAAAAAATCCTCTTCAGCGGCTGTTTTAAGCAATAATCTTCAATTCAGGTAAATCATCTGTCATTGACAATCAACTCAAGCACATCGGGTCTTGCATAATGCCCTACTGCATCGTGCTCCATTTTGCTCTCTGATGGTAAATTCATATCAAGCTCTGCATAAATAACGGTTTCCACGTCCCACACAGGCTCTGTTACATAATGACCGTAGGGATCGATAATACAGCTTCCGCCTCGGCACACCTTTTCGGGTAACTGCCCGATAGAATCCTTTTCATTAAGGTCTGTCGGATAAGAAGCTTTACTTACAATCATATCTGCATTGATAAAATAGCATTTACCTTCGATTGCGATATGCTGTATGGTTGCCTGCCACTCAGGATTATCATTTGTGTTAGGTGAAATATAAATGGTTATGCCTTTCTGATAAAGGGCAACCCTGGCAAGGGGCATATAGCTTTCCCAGCAGATAAGACTACCGATAGGACCCCAAGGAGTCTCGGTTACAGGGAAATACCCCTCATGTGCATCGCCCCAGACTACACGTTCAGTACCGGTGGGCTTAAGCTTACGGTGAACCTTGTAAGATCCGTCAGGCTCAAAAATAACATTACTGTTATACAAAGTACCGATAACTGCATCACGCTCAGAAAAGCCTATGCTGATATATGCACCTGCCTTTTTCGCAGCATCAGAAAGAAGCTGAAACTCCTGATCACCTGCCACAACAGAAGCGTCATAATAGCGTTTCCAATCCTCTCGGCCCGCCTGAGTTCTCTTGCCCATACTGAAGCCAAAGTTCATCCCAATAGGATATCCCGGGATAAAAAGCTCAGGGAAAACAATCAGATCAGGTTTTTGAACTGACGCTTTTTCAATGTAATCAAGGGTCTTTTTCAGTGATGCTTTTTTATCAAACAATACAGGCTCTGCCTGCACCAAAGCTACTTTACACTTATCAGCAATATCCTTCATAATCATTCACCTTCATAAATTTGTATTTTATGTTTGAATTATATCACATATGTTGCAAATATTTCAATGTACAACATTAAATTTCAGCTGATATTCGATATTATCTTATTCTATCTGAAGAAGTTATACAAGAACAGCTTTCTTTCCTGTCTGTTCAAAAACTGTATTGACACACTCATAAATCTCTTCAGCAGACATAAATGGCGACATATCAAGAAGTACATAATCAGTACCGTTTAAGGTTTTAACAGTGCCATTATTTATATCTCTCAGGGTTTCAGGAAAATATCTGTCATCTTCACGTAAAATCTCCATTCCCTTGTTTTAAGTAAATCAATTATACTGCTTTCAAATAAAAATTACAATATCCTTCAAAAGGTAGTTGTTATCTCTTGCTTCTCTTTTCAAAATCTCTGTCAAGTCTTTCACGCCAGCCTTTATCAAGAGGAGCACACTTTCTGACATTGCTTACAGCACAAGCAACGGATTCGTAAAGTATACCTGTGCCCTCAGAGTCAGCATTGTAGTTTACGGCCCTATCACTGCTTATGCCGTATCGCTGTGCAGTTTCAACGGCATCAATATTAGCACCGATGAAAAGAAACTCCCAACCGTATTTTTCTTTCTGACGCTCAATCATTCTCTTAACCTGATCACTTGTGTATCGCTGACTTGCATTTTCCATACCGTCGGTTGTGATGACAAACATTGTGTGTTCAGGCACATCTTCAGGTCTTGCGTATTTGTGAATGTTGCCGATGTGATGAATTGCTCCGCCGAGAGCGTCAATGAGAGCTGTGCAACCTCTGACTGTGTACTCTTTATCAGTCATATATTTAATCTCTGAGAGCTTGACTCTGTCGTGAAGCACTTCACTGACATTATCGAAGAGTACTGTTGAAATGTAGCACTCCCCTTCTTCTTTCTTCTGCTTTTCAATCATAGCATTGAATCCACCAATTGTGTCGCTCTCAAGACCTGCCATTGATCCACTTCTGTCAAGGATAAATACTAATTCTGTGATGTTGTTTTTCATGTTATTTTACCTCCATTTTGTTATTAAAATCGTGATATATTTTCAGCAGTCTTTCATCGAGATAGGACACTGCCGTTTCCTTAAGTTTGTCGCAGATACCGTAATAAGCTTCTGCCACTGAGCCTGTTATTGCTGCTATGGTATCACTGTCACCACCGATAGAAATGGCGTTTCTGATAGCATCTTCAAAGTCCGAAGACTCGAAGAATGCCTCAAAAGCTTGTGGTACAGATTCCTGGCAAGTTTCATAAAATCCGTAGGTTGGTCTGATTTCATCGAGAGTAAAATCAATCTTGTAAAACCTGCTGACATATTCCTTAATCTCATCCATCGTGTGACCCGTACGAGCAAGATAGATAGCACCTGCAACTGAAACTGCACCTTTGATACCCTCCGGATGATCGTGAGTAACTTCTGCTGTTGTCTTTGCTAAAATTTCAGCTTCCTCAAGACTTTTGGCGTACCAGCTGACAGGTGAAACTCTCATTGCTGAGCCGTTGCCAAAGCTATTATAAGGCTCGGTACGCTTATTCATTATCCAACCATAAAATCTGCCACCATATCCGCTGTCGGGATAGTGTGTGCCAACCTCGTGCATCGATTTTATGAGTGTTTGTTTAAAACCTTCAAGGTCAGTTATTGCTACGTATTTATTCAGAGCATTTGCAACTGCAAGGGTCATAACTGTGTCATCTGTGAAAAAACATTCGGGTGTGAAAAGGGTGAAGTCCTTGGATTTATGGTTATCAAATTCAAATCTTGATCCGACGATATCTCCGATAATTGCTCCTGTCATAGGTTTTGCCTCCTGTAAAAAATAATGGTTGCAAGGTGTGTTTCAACCTTACAACCATAGTATAGCGGATTATTAAATTAATTTGGTCGCTTATCGGGAGACTTTTGTTTATAATCTTTCGGAAAATACTCTTTACCAATTTGCCAAAGATATTGATCTATCTGTTTTAAGGAATATGCTGTCAAATCATAATAATTTCTGAAATCTTCAAGAACAGCCTTAAATCTAACATAATTTTTCAAATCAGCCGTTTTAAACTCTGAAAAATGATGTATCTTTTTAAAATAGCAAA